>JBDSAR010000742.1:0-4346 GCA_039922035.1 Chthoniobacteraceae bacterium | reverse complement strand
CATCACGAAAATCACGACGAGCGGAGGCGACTTCGCGGCCAAAGTGTTCGTCGATGGCACCTATGAGGGTGATTTGATGGCGGCGGCAGGTGTGAGCTGGACGATTGGTCGCGAGGGGCGGAAGGAGTTCGGCGAATCGCTGGCCGGAAAGCATTATCCGAAGGCAAAGATGGCCATCTCGGGCCTCGATGCCGATGGGAAGCCGCTGCCGCTGATCACGACGACTGATGCGGGTGCTGAGGATGCTGGCGACAAGAACGTGATGATCTACAGTTTCCGCCTGTGCGTCACGAAGGTCGCCGCGAACCGCGTGCCGTTTCCCCAGCCTGCGAACTATGATCCCGCGCGATTCGAAGTCGTGCGGCGCTACTTCGCACAGGAAAAACGGCCGCATCTGCTGTGGGACTTGTATCCGTTGCCGGGCAATAAGTTCGACGCAAACAACGGCATCGGGAAACAGTTCTCCATGGGCCTCATCGGTGCCTGCAATGGCTGGAGTGAGGCAGATGAGGCAGGTCGCGCAAAGCTCTGGGAGGCGCACAAGCAATACACCCTGGAGTTTTACCGCTTCCTCACCACCGACCCCAGCGTGCCCGAAGCGCTGCGCCAGCAAATGGCTGAACTCGGTCTCTGCCGCGATGAATTCCCTGAATACGGCCACTGGTCTCCGCAGCTCTATGTGAGGGAAGGCCGACGCATGGTCGGTGAATATGTCGTCTCGCAGAAAGACATCATGGACGAGCCGAAGAAGGACGATCCCATCGTCGTGTCGTCGTTCCCGGTCGATTCACACGACTGCCAGCGTGTCGGCACCAAGGATAGCGTGATCAATGAAGGCACCATCATGCCGGTGCGCATGGCGGGAAGGCAGCACGGCTATCCTTACCACATCCCGTATCGAGCCATCACGCCGAAAGCGGCGGAGTGCGACAACCTGCTCGTGCCCGTCGCCCTCTCCTGCACGCATGTCGGCATCTCCTCGATCCGCGTGGAGCCGACGTGGATGACCCTCGGCCAAAGCGCCGGCATCGCGGCGGCTTTGAGCGCCAAACAAAACTTCGCCGTGCAAAAGCTGCCGTATCCCGCGCTGCGCGAGCGGCTGTTGGCGCAGAAGCAGGTGCTCGAATTGCCGGTGCTGCCTGATTTGCGGCGTGAGCCACAAGGCGCGATGAACATCGATCCGAAAACGTTGCCCGGCATCGTGCTCGATGACACTCAGGCCGAACTCAAAGGCGAATGGAGTCACTCTTCCGGCTTCAAGCCTTACATCGGCACCGGTTACCGGCACTCGGGCCAGAGCGGGGACCGCGAAGCGACCGCCACCTTCCGTTTCCGGTCACCCACGGCTGGCCGCTATGATGTCCGCATGGCCTATTCGCCGCATGCCACCCGCGCGACGCAAGTGCCGATCGTCATTCAAAGCGGCGTCCACAAGACCATGATCACAGCGGATCAAACCCGCCCGCTGCCCGGTGGTGAGGCATTTCGGAGCATAGGCACCGCGGAACTCAGCACCGAAACCGACACGACTATCACAATCTCCAACGCCGGCACCGTCGGTTTTGTGATTCTTGATGCGATTCAACTTATCCTCATCAAGTGAAATGATTTCGCACCCGCAGCAGTTCCTTTTGCGCCGATAAGACCGACAAAATAGATGAACAGAGAAAAACACTTCCTCATCCTCACCGCGATATTGCTGGCGCCGCTGGCGCTGAATGCCGCCGACACTCCCGCACCGCAGAATGACGCCGCGTGGCTTCAGTCCAGAGGCACGCTGCTTTTCCACGACGCCTTCGAGCGCGACGAGGACGGCAACGGCATGAAGGCCATCGGCAACGGCTGGGAAAGCGCGACGGCGGATCGCGTGCCGAAGATCAAACAGGCCGATCTCGACGGTGGCATTTTGAAAGTCGCGAGCGCCACGAAAGAGGCCGGTCATGCCGCGCACATTCATCACGATGCAGGCTTCACCGACGGCGGTGTGATCGTGCGCTTCAAATTCCCCGGCCTAAACAAAGCCGAATCGTTGCAACTTGGCTATGTGGACCGGGAACTGAAAGGCGTTCATGCTGGCCACCTCTGCTATGGCATTCTTTCGCAGAACAGCGTCATGCTCATCGATCACAAGACGGGCGGGATGAACCTCGACAACCGCAAACGTCGGGAGGAATTCATCGCTCAAAAGAAGCCACTGCCCGCCGACCTCGATGCGCTGCTGAAGACAAAGCAAATCATCGTGCCGTGGAAAGCCGATACCGAATGGCACGAACTCGTGCTCGTCACCGAGGGCGACGAAATGCGCCTGAGCCTTGATGGCAAACTCATCGCGCATCATCACTCCGAAGGCTTCGCGCATCCGATGAAACGCTGGTTCAGCTTCCTTACGCCGAGCACGGTGTGGATTGATGATGTGAAAATTTGGAAAATGAAATAGGCGCCAGCACCAAGAATCGCAGCCTCACATTCCCGTTTACACGCAGGCAGTTCATTATCGCTGCCGGAAGTTCCCTCGCCGTCAGCATGCTGCCGCAGACTGGCTTTGGTGCGGAGGCAATCAGCGCAGAAGTCTGCGTCTATGGTGCGACGGCGAGCGGCGTGGCTGCGGCGATGAGATCGGCGGAATGCGCGGCGGCGGCTTGAGTACGATTGATTGGGGAGACAAACGCGCCGTCGGCGGACTCGCGCTGAAACTGCTCATTGATAAAGACGACGTGGGGGCGCGAACTCTATAAACGGGAACTCGCGCAACGCGGCATTGCAGTCATCTACGAGCATCGGCTCGCCAGTGTGAGCAAGGAGGGCGGACGCATCCGCAGCATCACGCTCGATTACGCGCCGCCGGACAAGTTTGGCTGCCCGTCCAGAAAGCAGTCACCGCGAATGCTACGACCGTCGCTGCGCGCGTGTTCATTGACTGCTCCTACGAAGGCGACCTCATGGCGAATGCGGGCGTGAGCTACACTTGGGGCCGTTAGTCGCGCGAGAAATACGGCGAGTCGCTCGCCGGCGTGCGGCCGATTCTGGAGCACTACGACATTGATCCGAATGTGAAGCCAGGCGATCCGAAAAGCGGCCTGCTGCCGTTTTTGCAGGACATCAAAACGGACCCGAGGGCAGCGCGGACAAACGGACGATGGCCGATGCGTTCCGCTGGTATCTCACGAACAAGGATCCCATCCTCATCGAGAAGCCCGATAACTACGACCTGCACAGGTATGAGATTTTTCGGCGCGGCTTCCACAAGGGCGTGGACATGAGCGCGGGCCGCAAGATGCACGTCCTCGGGGAATTCTCCGACGACCGCGGCGGCGGCATTTTTGGCGGGAACTCCGGGCGTTCACTCTGGGCACAATCTGTGGCGGGCGAGAACGCTGGTTATCCCGATGGCGACTGGACGGTGCGTTCCCGCATCTGGCGCGAGCAGATGGATTTCGTGCGCGGCATGTATCATTTCCTGCGCACTGATCCTTCAGTGCCCGAGGAGATGCGGGTGAAAGCAGAGACCACTGGCTTCAAGCGCGGCATCTTTAATGACACGAACGGCTGGCCGCATCAGCTCTATGTCCGTGAGGCACGCCGCATGAAGTCTGCCTGCGTGGTCACGCAAAAGGATCTCGAAGGCGCGAACAACTCCGACGACTCCGTCGGCCTGGGCTCCTACGGTGTGGACGACTGGCCCTACGCCACGATCGCGCACGAGGGTGGCATCGCGATCAGCGGCGGAGAGTTCAGCATTTTGAAAGCGAACCCGAAGCACGACGGCGTTCACAAAATTCCGTATCACGCCATCACGCCAAAGCAGAGCGCATGCGAAAACCTGCTCGTCCCCGTGTGCTGCTCCGCGAGTCACATCGCCAGGACGAGCACCCGTCCCGGCTTTCGGTGGTGGTGCAGTTGCGAAGACAAACGGCTCGACCGGGCCTTCCGCCGTAAGGAGTCGTGCGAACGCGTGGAAGTTTGGAAGCCGCTGGATTTCCTCGGGCGGCAAGTGTGGCTCGGTGAAGATACGCAGCCGTTGCGCGTCAGGCACCCCGAGCCGAAACAGGATCAGGTTGCCAACATTGCCAAGGATCGTTTCGAGCAGGTTCTGTCGTCCGGGATGCGCGTTGAGTTGAGCGAGCGTTTGGTTGGCGAGAGTCAGGTGAAGGCCGAATTTTCGCGCCTCCGCAAGCAGCGAGGCAACGCTGTCGGTCACGAAGTTTTGA
Source organism: Chthoniobacteraceae bacterium (assembly GCA_039922035.1). Taxonomy (GTDB): domain Bacteria; phylum Verrucomicrobiota; class Verrucomicrobiia; order Chthoniobacterales; family Chthoniobacteraceae; genus SXWH01. The sequence goes on along the minus strand of JBDSAR010000742.1, from coordinate 138 downwards.
AACTCATCCACGTAGAGATGGAATGGTTTGCGGCGTTCTGGGCGCAGCGTGGCGCGTCCGAGCGCGGCAGAAAAAAGCTGCCCGATGAGCAACATGCCGAGCAACCGCGTGTCGAGTTCGCCGAGCTGGCCTTTGGCA
>JBDSAR010000741.1:0-1773 GCA_039922035.1 Chthoniobacteraceae bacterium | reverse complement strand
TCCGTGGTGCCCACGATGCCCTGGCCGAAATGCCACCGCCACACGCGGTTCACGATCACACGAGCAGTGAGGGGGTGCTCGCTGCTCGCCATCCAGCGCGCGAGTTCGAGACGCCCGCTCTGTTTTGCCGGCAGGATCGGTTTCGTGAAACTCGTGCGCATCACCTCGGGAAAGCCGCGTTCCACCGGCTTGCCGAGCGTGAGGTAACTGCCGCGCAGATGCACCGGGAGTGTCTTCACGATCTTGTCGTCCGCCACGCTCATGAGTGACGGCAGATCCGGCTGCTTCGCGGTGAATTCCTCCACCTCCTTGTTCATCGCGGCGATCTTCGCGAGCGTCTCGGCATCGAGCACATCGGCATCCTTGGTGGGAAGTGCGAGGAAGCCTTTCGCATCCGCGAGCGCGTCGTAGGCTGGGCCCTTCTTCGCCGTGAGCGCCTCGGCAAAGAGCGGTGCGTAGTGCTTCCGCACGCCAGCGGCGTCCTTCTTCGCCGCGAGTGTCTGCCATTCTGCGAAGAGCGGATGCTCGGGATGCAAATCCAGAAAGCGACGGCACGAGAGCACGATGTCCGCATCGAGTTGCGTTCCCGTGGCGGCCTTGGCTGCGTCCGCGAGTTCGGCATTCGCAGCCAGCACGGCTGCGGCTGCGAGGTAGTCCGCCGCGCGGCGCTGAACCTCAGTCTTCACCGCGGCGCGCGCCTTTGCGGTGAATGCGGCGACCTCGGCTTTCTTCGCCTTCAGGTCCGCGTCGAATTTCTTTTTCTCCTCGAGTTGCTGCGGCGTGGCGAGCGAGTGCTCATACCAGAATTTAATCGCGCCCATCTTCTCCGTGGAGAGGCTGCGCGTGCTCCGGAAGATGGCGGCCATCGCGTAGTAATCGTCCTGCGCGATGGGATCAAACTTGTGATCGTGGCAGCGCACGCAGCCGAGCGTCATGCCCATGAACGCCTTCCCGATCGTGTCGATCTGCTCGTCGATGATGTCCATCTCGAGCTTCTGAATGTCGGGCTCCGCCAGCACGCGCGCGCCGAGCGCGAGGAAGCCGGTCGCGGCCAGCGCATCCTCGCTGCGCGGCAGGAGATCGCCGGCGATTTGCTCGGTGAGGAACTGGTCGAACGGCTTGTCGTCGTTGAACGCGCGCACCACGTAGTCGCGGTAGCGCCACGCGTTGCCGAACGCGATATTCTCGTCCATGCCGTTCGAGTCCGCGTAGCGCGCGACATCAAGCCAGTGCCGACCCCAGCGTTCACCGTAGTGCGGCGAGGAAAGGAGGCGCTCGATGACTTTGTCGAAAGCCTCGGGTGATTTGTCGGTGAGAAAGGCATCCACTTCCTGCGGCGTCGGCGGCAGTCCGATGAGATCGAATGTCGCGCGGCGGAGCAGCGTGCGCTTGTCCGCGGCTGGGGCGGGGGAGAGGCCTTTCTCCTGCAGCTTCGTGCGGAGGAAGGCATCAATCGGCGAAGTTGCGCCCGCGACCGTGGGCACCTCCACGCGCGCGAGCGGAGCGAAGCTCCAGAACTTCCGCCCCTCCGCGATGTCAATCACCCTGCCGCTCTTGGCGACCGGTGCCGCCGTGCGAGGATCGGGCGCGCCCATCTTCACCCATTCCTCGAGCGCCTTCACTTCGGCTTCGGCCAGCCGCTTTTTCGGCGGCATCTGCATGTCGTGATTCGTGTAGCGCACGGCTTCGATGAGCAGGCTCTTCTCCAGATTTCCCGCCACCAGCGCAGGGCCCGTGTCGCCGCCTTTCAGCGTGGATTCGCGTGTGTCGAGC
>JBDSAR010000740.1:0-6706 GCA_039922035.1 Chthoniobacteraceae bacterium | reverse complement strand
GAAGCCGCGCTCTGCTGGCACTATCGCCTGGCCGACCCCGAACTCGGCCACACTCAGAGCCGCGAACTCACGCTCCACCTTACGAGCTTCCTCGCCAATCTCCCCGTCGAAGTCATGCCCGGCCACCGTATCGTCGAGGTCCGCCAGCACGGCGCGAACAAAGGCATCGTCCTCCCTGCGATCCTCGCCGCGATCATCGCCTCGCCGGAGGAATTCATCATCGCGCTCGGCGACGACCGCACTGACGAGGATTTGTTCGCGGCGCTGCCAGAACACTGCATGGGCATCAAGGTCGGCGACGGCCCCACGCTCGCCACGCGCCGGCTCCGCGATCCCCAAGCCGTACGCGCCTTCCTCTGCGACCTCTTGCAAAACTGCAGCCGATCGGAGGAAACCGTCCTCACGAATCCACTCGCATTTTTCAAAAAACTCGTGGCCCGCTGCTTCTCCTAGACCGCATCTCAAAGGCACTCCGGCCAGAAGTGCCGCCCCCGTTCCAAAAAATCACAAAAGCGCCCCGATTTCCCGAGGCTGCTTTTTCGTTGGCACGCGCAGTCTTCCGCCATTGCCACGGCGGCGCTGCCGTTTGTGCCAGCCGCGAAACCGGTAAAATTTGCTCGCACTGACGGTATTGAGGCGCAAACTTGCAGTCCTCCTTATGCCTCGTCCCATGCGCCAGCAGGAGATCGAGCGACTGCGCAATGCAGCGCAGCGGTCGGAACGTGGGATTGCCGGCGACCGAGCTTCCGCCCTCGATGAACTGCGGGAAGATGCGAAATCCAAACGCCCGGAATCCGAACGCAGGCTGCTCGCGAATTTTGCGGCCTTCCGCGACCGCCAGATCCGCGTGCTGGAGAAAATCGCAGCCGGGGCGACGCTGATGCAGACATTTGAGGCGGTCGTCCGGATGATTCAGGAACAGTCGCCCGGGACGATCGCCTCAGTGCTCGTCCTGGATCCGGACGGAGTGCATCTGCGGCACGGTGCCGCGCCGGATCTGCCGGAGGAATACAACAAAGCGATCGATGGCGCGTCCATCGGGCCGAGTGCGGGCTCGTGCGGAACGGCGGCGTTCCACGGGCAGCGCGTGATTGTGAGCGACATCGCGACGGACCCGCTTTGGGCAGACTTCAAGGATCTCGCGCTCAGGCATGGATTGCTCTCGTGCTGGTCGGAGCCGATCCTCTGCTCGCAGGGCAAGGTGCTCGGGACTTTCGCGATGTATCACCGCGAGGTCAGCGCGCCGGGCGACGAGGATCTGCAAAGCATCACCGTGGCGGCGCATCTCGCGGGCATCGCGATCGAGCGCGAGCGCGCGGAAAAAGCGCGACTGGCGGCGGAGCAGGAGCGCGAAGCAGCCGAGCGGGAGAGCATCGCGCAGGAGCGGATCGCGGCGGCGGTGCGCGAGAGCGAGGAGCGCTACACCCTTGCCGAACAAGCCACCAAGGATGGCATCTGGGATTGGAATCCGACGACGGGGGTCAACTACATGTCGCCGCAATGGAAGTCGCTGCTGGGGTTTGAACACGATGAACTCGCGAACGAGCAGGCGTCTTTCTTTTCGCGCATTCATCCGGACGACGCCGCAATGGTCCGCGAGTCGGTGCGCCTGCATACCGAGGAAAACCGGCCCTACTGCGTGGAGCTGAGGCTGTGCTGCAAGGACGGAAGCTACCGATGGTTCGAGTCACGCGGCGAGGCGATCCGCGATAAGGGGGGCAAGGTCATGCGGATGATCGGTGCCATGTCCGACATCACCGGGCGCAAGTTGGCCGATCAACGGCTCGCCATCCAGCATGAGGTGACCCAGGTTCTTTCCGGTGCGCCATCGCTGAACGATGCCGTACGCAGAATCATGCAGGTGATCTGTGAGGGACTCGGGTGGGACGTCGGAGCGATCTGGCAGGTGCGCCCCTCGGAAAATCTGCTGCGCTGTGTGGACCTCTGGCAGCTAGCAGGCCTCGAGATGGGTGAGTTCTCGATGATCACGCGGAAAATCACCTTTGCGCTTGGTGTCGACATGCCCGGTCGCGTGTGGCGCAGCGGCGAACCTCTCTGGATCCCGGATATCGCGGGTGATCCGAATTTTCCGCGAGGACCGTACGCTGCCCGTGTCGGTCTGCACGCCGCTTTCGGAGTCCCGATTCGCTGCGGCAGCGATGTGCTCGGAGTGCTGGAGGTGTTCAGCCATGAGATTCAGGAACCCGATGACGAACTGCTGCAGATGTTAAACGGAATCGGCAGCCAGATCGGGCAGTTCATCGAACGCACCCAGGTGGAGGAGGAACTGGCCAGGAGCGAACAGAAATACCGGCAACTGTTTGAGTCCTCGCGCGACGCCATCATGACCATTTTTCCGCCCGAGTGGAAATTCACGAGCGCCAATGCCGCCACGCTCAAGTTGTTCGGCGTCCGGGACGAGGAGGAATTCATCACGCTTGGGCCCTCGGATCTTTCGCCGGAACGGCAGCCGGACGGGGAGCTCTCCTCCTTCAAGGCGCAGCGGGCGATCGCGACGGCGATGGAGCACGGATCGCATTTCTTTGAATGGACGCATCAGCGGCTCGACGGGACAGCGTTCTTCGCGACGGTACTGCTGACGCGCGTCGAGCTGGAAGGAAGGAATGGACTCCAGGCAACGGTCCGCGACATCACCGAACGCAAGCGGGCGGAGGCGGAGCTGAGCCTGATATCGAACCGCCTGCGCGTGGCCACACACGCTGCATCGATCGGTGTTTGGGATTTCGATCCCGTGAACAACGTCCTGATCTGGGACGATCAGATGTTCCTCGTTTACGGAGTCCCGCGGGAGAAGTTTTCCGGAGCCTTCGAGGCATGGCAGGCGACGGTGCATCCCGAGGATCTGCTCCGCGAGATGGAAAAGGTCCAGATGGCGCTCCGGGGTGAGAAGGATTTCGACAGTGAGTTCCGCGTGATCTGGCGGGACAAATCCATCCATTGCATCAAGGCGAACGCCTCGGTCTTTCGCGATCCTTCTGGCAAGGCGATCCGCATGATCGGGACGAATTGGGACATCACCGCGCAGAAGCGGGCGGAGGAGGAACTGGCGCACACGGTGGCGGAACTGGCGCGCTCGAATGCCGATCTCGCGCAATTTGCCTCCGTCGCCTCGCACGATTTGCAGGAGCCGCTGCGGGCGGTCTCCGGCTGCGTCGAGCTTTTGGCAAGACGCTATCGCGACAAACTCGACGCGCAGGCGGGAGAGTGGATCCAACTGACCGTCGAAGGCGCGAAACGCATGCAGGCATTGATCCGCGACCTGCTCGCGTATTCGCGGGTCGGCACGAGCGGCAAATCCTTCGTGCCGACCAATGTCGGCGCGGCGCTCGATCTCGCGCTGGCCAATCTCGCCACCTCCATCACCGAGCGCGGCGCGGTGATCACGCATGATCCGCTGCCATCGCTGGTGGCCGATCCGACGCAGATGGCGCAGCTTTTCCAAAACCTCATCGGCAACGCGCTCAAGTTCTGCAAGGAGCGAAGCCCGGAAATCCACGTCGGCGCAAAGCCCGAAGCCGGAGCCTGGACGTTCTCGGTGCGGGACAACGGCATCGGCATCGAGCCACAGTATCGCGAACGCATCTTCGTGATTTTCCAGCGGCTGCACACGCGCACGGAATATCCCGGCACCGGCATCGGGCTCGCGATCTGCCAGCGTATCGTCGAACGCCACGGCGGGCGGATCTGGGTGGAGTCGGAACCGGGAAAGGGCTCGACGTTTTATTTCACCATCCCCCAAAATGGAGGCCGCACCGCATGAAGACCGGCGGCCGTCCGAGCGATCTTCACCTCTTCGAAAACGGCGTGACGGCGATCACTTTTCAACGCCCGATCACGTCAACCGCACGACGAAGCGCGTTTGCATCGGCTGAGCCGACCGTCTATCCTGCAGCCGAATGAAATTCCCGACCCTCGCAAAAATCTGCTGTGCAGCCGCCGTTGTCACCTTCACCGTCACGCCCCTCATGGCTGATCCAAATTCTGAAAAAGGCGAAGCGTTCCTGAAAGAGAACTCCACCAAGGAAGGCGTAAAAACCACCGCTAGCGGACTGCAATACAAGGTCCTCAAGGAAGGCGCCGGCAAGACCCCGATGGCGACCGACACCGTGCAGGTCCACTACAAAGGCACGCTGCTCGACGGCACGGAATTCGACAGCTCCTACAAGCGCGGCGAGCCCGCCGAGTTCCCGCTGAACCGCGTGATCCCCGGCTGGACCGAAGGCGTGCAGCTCATGAAAGTGGGCGCGAAGTATCAATTCACCATCCCCTCGAAGCTGGCCTACGGTGAGCGCGGCACCCCCGGCGGGCCCATTCCTCCGAATGCGACGCTGATCTTCGAGGTCGAGCTAATCTCAGTGAAGTAAGGTTCCACTTCCAATCAATCACCAAAGCCGTCCGGGAAACCGGACGGCTTTTTCGTTGTCGCAAGGTGCGAACGGTTCCTACTTCAGAATCTCCGCGAAGAATTTCTTCATCGCGGCCCACGATTCCTTGTCGGCTTTTTCCTGATATGCGGGGCCGGGCTTGGTGAAGCCGTGCTGCGCGCCTTCGTAGGTCACGAATTTCATCTGCGCTTTCGCCGCTTCCATCTCGGCCTTGAACGCGGGGACCTCCGCGTTCACATGCGAATCCGCGCCGCCGTGGCAGACGAGGATGCGGGCCTTGATGTCGCCGGGCTTCGCGGGCTGTGACGTCGAGAGGCCGCCGTGGAAGGTCACGATGCCGCGCACATCCGCGCCGCTGCGCGCGAGTTCGAGCACGCTCGTGCCGCCGAAGCAGTAGCCGATGGCGGCGAGCTTTGTCGCATCCACGCCGGGCTGCGCCTTGAGCTGGTCGAGGCCGAGCAGGACGCGCCGGCGCAGGAGCGGGAGATCATTTTTGTAAGTGCCGGCCTGCACGGCGCATTCCTTCGGCTCGATGGGACGCACGCCTTTGCCGTAGATGTCCGCGGCGAATGCGACGTAGCCGAGTCCGGCGAGCTGCGTGGCACGGGTCTTCGCGTAGTCCTGCAGGCCGGTCCAGTCGTGGATGACGAGCACGCCGGCGCGCGGGCCTTTCACAGCATCGTCGTACGCGAGGAAGCCCTCGAGTTCGGCAGAGCCATCCTTGTAGGTCACGGTGGCGGTGACGATTTTTGCGGATGCGGAAGTCGAGAACGCGGCGAGAGCGAGGAACAGCAGGGTGAGAGTGTGATGCTTCATGCGCTCACGCTGGCGCGATGCCCCGCCGATGCAAGCCGGAAGCCACTGGCTGCAAGTGCAGCACGACTTCGACCCGCGGACTTGCATGGAGCCGCTCCTCCGAATTAGAACCAGCGCCTCTCCAGTGGCCCAATACCTCCCATGTTCTCCCGGCGCAAAGCGCTGCCTCGTCATACTGCCGGTGCTGCTGTCGGCGACCGACGCGCTGGCGCGCGCGGGCGGCGGGCACAGTTCCGGTGGTTCGCACAGCTCGGGCGGCTCGCACAGCTCGGGGAGCAGTCACAGCTACAGCAGCAGCAGCCACAGTTCGTCGCACAGCGGCGGCGGAGACAGTGGCGGCGGGGGTATTTTCGCACTCATCGTTGTCGGCGTGATCATCTACATCATCTACCGCGCGGTGCGTGCCGGGCAGACTTCCGTCCAGAACAAGGTCATCGCGCGCGGTGCAGTGGCCGCGTCGGAGAATCTCGTGAACGTCGGCTTCCGAATGCTGCGCGCGGCGGATGCCTCGTTCGACACGGCCGTCTTCAGCCGACGGGTGCGCGATGGCTTCACGAAGCTCCAGCGCGCGTGGTGCGAGCAGTCGCTCGCGACGGTGCGCCCATTCATCTCGGACGGAATCCACGAGCGCTTCAGCCTGCAATTCGAGGAGCAGCGCGCGCTCGGCTACCGGCCCGCGATGGAGAATCTGATCATCCTCGAGTCCTCGTTGGCGCAGGTGGAATGCGGGCCGGTGTTCGACGTGATCACGATGCGCATCGGCGCAAGGGCGAAGGACTATCGCGTGTCCGCCGTGACGGGCGACGTGATCGCCGGCTCGGAAGAGGAGCCGAACTTTGTGGAATATTGGTCCTTCATCCGCGCACGCGGCAGCCAGACGACCGGGCGCACCGGGCTCATCGAGGGCAACTGCCCGAACTGCGCCGCTCCCATCGCGATGAACCAGGGCGCGAAGTGCGAATACTGCCAGGCCGTCCTGCGCAGCGGGCAATACGACTGGGTGCTCGCCGAGATCACGCAGCAGGAGGAATGGCGGCCCTGCACCACGCCGCCGCCGGGCACGGTGAGGATTCGCGAAAATGATCCCGGCTTCAGCATCCAGGATCTCGAGGACATGGCGTCGGTCATTTTCTGGCGCAAGGCCGCGGCGGACCGCCTGGGCGGGATCGATCCGATGCGGAAAGTCGCATCGCCCGAATGGTGCGATTCGTACGCGGCGGCGCTCGCGAAAAATCCGCCGGGATCGAAGCGCAAGGCCGTCTGCGACTGCGCGGTGAGCGCCGTGGACACGATCGGCGTGATCCTCGGCGAGGCCGAGCACCGCGCCCTCGTGGAAGTGTGCTGGATGGGACGTCCATTCGAGATCACGCCCACGGACGAACTGCGCGACCTGCACGGTGAAATGACGGTGCGGCGCTCGCTGTTTGTGCTCGGGCGGAATGCCGGCGTCCGCAGTACGCCGGGCGATTCCATTTCCTCCGCGC
>JBDSAR010000739.1:0-17941 GCA_039922035.1 Chthoniobacteraceae bacterium | reverse complement strand
CGACGAATGGGAGAAGATGCTCGCGGCGCACTGGCGCGATTTTCCCGAGGCGGGCGACAATGCGTCGCTGGAGGAATTGCACGTCGGTCTCGCCGAGGAATTCGCACCCGCGCGAGTCGCGGCGCTGGTCGCCGAACTTGCGAAGCACAAGGACGACGCAATCGCCGACATGGCGAAGGAAAAGCTGGCTGCGCTGAAGACGATGGCGGAGCTGAAGGCCAAGCCGATCGAATTGAAATTCAAGGCGATGGACGGCACCGAGGTGGATCTTGCGAAGCTGCGCGGGAAAGCGGTGCTCGTGGATTTCTGGGCGACGTGGTGCGGCCCGTGCATGGCGGAACTGCCGAAGCTGACCGCGGCCTACGCGAAGCTGCACGGGCGCGGATTCGAGATCGTCGGCATCTCGCTCGACGAGGATGAGGCGGCGCTCAAGCGGGTGCTGAAATCGAAGAAGGTCGCGTGGCCGCAGTTCTTCGACGGGCGCGGATGGGAGAGTGAAATCGCACACCGTTTCAGCGTCACGGCGTTGCCGACGCTCTGGCTCGTGAACAAGGAAGGGATGCTCGTAGAGGTGAACCCGGAAGGCGATCTCGCGGAGAAAATCGAGCGACTGCTGAAGTAGAACGCATTCGCGGAAAGCGCCTGCGCATTTTCCAGCAGCGGAAATCCGCTGGCACGCCGCGTGCCGCTGCCTTACCGGAAGGGGATGCAACCGCACTTTGTCCAAATCGAAATGATCTACGACGGCCAGCTCCGCACGACGGCGAAGCATGGGCCGAGCGGCAACTCGGTCATCACCGACGCGCCGGTGGACAATCACGGACGCGGCGAATCTTTCTCACCGACCGACCTCGTCGCGACGGCGCTCGGCACGTGCATGGCGACGGTGATGGGCATTTTTGCGGAGCGTCACGGCATCGATCTGAAGGGCATGCGCCTCTCGGTGAAAAAGGAGATGGTGCAGGCACCGGTGCGGCGCATCGGGAAGCTGAGCGTGGAGATTCACGTGCCACTCGCGGCGGATCATCCGCACAGCGCCGCGCTGGAGCGCGTGGTGCATACGTGCCCGGTCCACCAGAGCCTGCATCCCGATGTGGAGAAGCCGGTGACCTTTCACTGGCAGTAGCAGCGGGTCGGGAAGCGCCAGTTTATTTCTGTCTGTTGCGCCCTGTTGTGGGGATTTTGTGCAGCGCGGTGCGCGGGCGATTTTGCTGTTGGCGAAAGTGTGTGAACGCCTCTATCTGCGAGGGATGTTCCTTCGTCTAGCCGCCCTCTTTTTTGCGATCGTATTTCTTGCCGGTTGTCCGAAGCCCGAAAAGAAGCCGAATTCGGCGAAGGGCAAGGAGAAGCCTCAGATCAAGGATCAGAATGGCGACGCGTCGTTCGAGGCATTCCTCGGGCGGCTGCGCAAGGCCGCGGAGGCGCGCGACAAGGTCATGCTTGTCTCGATGATGGCGCCGGACTTCGGCTACCGCTGGGACAATGCGCCGGATGGCGAGACGGCGTTCGCATATTGGGATCGCAACAAGCTCTGGGGTCAGCTCGTGTCGGTGCTGCGGGAGCGCTTCACTCCGCACGATGCATTCATGGTCGCGCCGCCGCAGTTTGCGCAGAATGAAAACTATCCCGGCTATCGCGCGGGATTGCGGATGGTGAACGGGAGCTGGCGCTTTGCCTACTTTGTCCCCGCCCCGCCAGCCGGCGAAGCGGCGCAGCCGGATGCGCCAGTTTCGCACGACGACAAACCGCTGCCGCCACTTCCGGAGTGAGCGAGGAAAATCCCATCGCGCTCGGGCTGCCCCATCGTGAGCCGTTCATCTTTGTGGATGCGGTGATCGCGCGGATCGCGGGCGAGTCCGCGGAATGTGTGAAGACATTTCCCGCGGCGACGCCGTTTTTTGCGGGGCATTTCCCCGGTGCTCCGATCGTGCCGGGCGTGATTCTCGCGGAGGCGCTCGCGCAGACGGCGGGTCTCGCAGCGGGGCAGCCGGGACGCGGCTTCCGGCTCACGGCGATCAAGGGGATGAAATTTCCGGCAGCAGCATTGCCGGACGAGGAGATCCGGCTGCACGCGAAACGAGTCGCGACCGTCGGCGGGCTGTGGCAGTTCGAGGTGCGCGCCGTGACTAGCGGGCGGACGGTAGCTGAAGGCGTGGTGGTGCTAAGCGAGGCGTAGCATTTTCCTCCTCCGCCGGAGGTGGCAGCGGTGCCGTGTGCAGATCGAAAATTTCACCCCATTCACCGGAGGCGATCACGGTCGCGCCCGTGCGCCAGGATTCGTCCGATGCGGGCCACGTCTTGCGCTCGCCGGGGCCAAAGAAAAGGTAGCGCACGCCGAGGCGCGCGGCGCGCAGCCGCCAGTCGGGGAGGCCGCGCATGAGGGCGTCGAGATCATCTTCCACCGGGCCGTACAGGATGCCGTGGCTGGCGAGGTGTCCGTCGTAGCCCATTACAAGTTTGCGACCGCTGAGGAGCAGCGGGTGATTGAAGGTCGGCTGCGCGGCGAAGGCCTCGGTGATGGGGATGTCGCGGACGGCCTGCGCGACGGCGTCGAGGGTCGAGAGTTGGGCGATGGCGTGGCCCCGGTGCTGGCTGCCGATGCCGCCGAGCAGCGAGAGGAAGCCGGAGAAAAAAAGCGCCGTGCAGGTGAGCGTGCGCCACGGTGCGGCCCAGCGTGCGAGGATCGTTTCCCAGAGCGCGGGGAGCACGATGACCCAGGACCAGATCATGAGCTTCGTGTTGTCCCAGTCCCAGTTTGCGAAGCGGATATTGCAGCAGATGAAAAACAAATAGAGCGCCGTGACGCCCAGATGCGTCGGCCAGCCGGCTGCGGATTTTCGCGCGCGAGAGAGGAAGCGAAAGAATGCGACCGTCCCGAGCAGCAGCGGGACGGAGTTGGCGGGCAGGAGGGGAATGCGCGGATTCCACGCGTGCAGCACGGTGAGGAGCGAATCGAGGATCAGCAGGCCGGCGATCACCGAGAGCACGCGGGGCAGCGTGGTATTTTGCGGATTCGAGCGACGCAGTTGAAAGACGGAGACAATCGCGACGATCGCGAGGAGCGGCGCGATGGCGGCGCGGAGATCGAGTTCGCCGGTGCCACCGCTGAGCAGCGCGCCGAGCGATTTCGTCTGGTAGCCGGTCCAGAGTCCGAGCAGCGGCGTGATGAGGATGATGCCGGAGAAAATCGCCCATGCGGCGAGCTGCGACGGGCCGCGCGGGAGCACGGGGCGCAGCAGTGCGACGAGCATCGGGACAAGGAGGAGCGGCAGCACGCCGAAGTTTCCAAACCAGAAGATGAGGAATTTTCCGTGCGCGGAAAAATGCTCAACGACCGGCGCGGTCGTGGCGAAGGACTTCCAGATTTCCACGGTCTTGTCGTCATTCACCATCCAGCCGGGCTGCCAGCCGAGCGCGTTCACGGCCGGGCGCGGTGGCGGATTTTCAAACTGGTTCATGTCGTCCCGGCGCGGCTCGGCGTTCGTCTTGAACATGCCGACGGCGAGGTAGCACAGCGCGGTGGCGGGGATGAATGCGGTGGCGATGAGCCGTGCGAGTTGCGCTCTCGCCGCAGTGCGTGAAACGAACAGCGCCCCGAGGATGAAGGACAGCGCGAGGAAGGTGTGGATGTGGAAAATCGGCATCGCCGCGTAGAGCAGCAGTTCGCCGGGGAAGGGCATTTTCCATCCGTCGCCATCGCGGAAAAAACGGGTGCGCCACGACGTGAGGAGCAACAGTCCCGCGGGCAGCGCGAAAAGAAATCCGCGCTGGGTGACGAGCATGGCGAGCGCGAGATTTTTCCACGCCCACGCTGCCTGCCAGTCCTGGAATGGCGATGCTTCCGGCGCGGCGGCGAAAAATGCGAGCACGGCGAGGCCGCCATTGCACAGCACGCAGAGCACGGTGAATGCGCCGCCCCAGCGCAGCAGCGCGAGCGACGTGGCGAGTGCGCCGAGCAGGCCGGTCCAGATGAGTCCGCGCACGAGGTCCACGCCGATGAGCGCGAGCAGTGCGTTGAAGAAATCCATGCCGATGGAATACGTGAGTTTCCCCGCGGAAAAGATCGGGCTGTCGGGCCAGAACGGTGCGCCGTTTTTCAGGTAGCCGATGAAGGTGAGGTGCAGCGACATGTCGCCGAGATTGTTCGGCGAGAGCACGCGGAGATCGTCGCCGTCGCGGAAAATCAGCCAGAGAAATGCGCGGCAGGCGAAGACTGCGAAGAACACAAGTGAGACGATGGCCCACGTGCCGGGGCGGGGAAGTCGCGGCACGCGGAGCCCGCGCCACCAGCCGAGTCCGCCGATGACGAGTCCGCCGGAAAGCGCGACGAGCGCGGTCTGCGGATTGAGCGCGCCATTTTGAAAGCCGAGCATGATCCCGATGAGCACGGAACTGGCGACGGCGTAGAGTGCGGCGGCGAGGAAGTTCATCAGCTCATTTGCGCAGGGGATCGGGCAGGGCGGAATTTTTCAGCGGAATGCGCGGATGGATCTCCGGCGTGCGGCCGGGGAATTGCGACGCAAAATGCTCGGCGCTGAGGTAGAGCCAGCCCCGCTTGATGCCGTTGCGCAACTGGCAGGGTTCCCGGAAGTAGATTCCGAAGGCGCGATCCTCGAATTCCAATCTGCGATGCGCGGGGAGGAGGATGAAGTCGGCGTCGTAGTTCTGCACGTCCGCGTCGTCGGGAAAGTAGGTGACGTGAGGGAATTCATTCAGCTCCCAGGTGAGCGGGAATGCGTCGGTGAGGATGATGCCGTGCATCTGGCGCTCGGCGGGATTTTCGCGTGCGAGGTCGCGCACCGCGCGGAGCAGCTTGCCGATGTCGGGGGTGGTGTGGACGTAGGCGTAGCGTTCGCCGTCGTAGGTGGGGCGCACGTAGTTCAGCGCCCAGCAGTCGCGCAGCGGATTGTAAGCGAGCATCAGGCCGACGGCGTACACGAGGCGGCGGTCGGAGGTCAGCGCGAGATTTTCCGCGAGCTGGCCGAGGACAAACAGGAATGGCCAGAGGAGATTGATGATGCACCACGGGGTCTTGTACGGGATGATCGAATATGCGGCGAATGACGCGAGCCCGTAGAGGCAGAGCCAGCGCATCTCGCGACTCTGCGCAGGGGCGGTGACGAAAAATCCCGCACTGCACGCCATGAGCCAGACGCCGAGCGAAGGCACATCTGCGAGGTTCAGATCCGGCTTGAGAAAATCCTTCGCCCCGGTGAGGTGGATGCCGACGGCGGCTCCGAAGAATCCCGCGCTCAGCAGCAGCGCGCCGAGGAGCAGCACCGCCGGGGCCAGCACAGTCGAACGGCGCAGCGAAAGCACGGGCGCGGCGAGGAGGCCGACGAGTGCGGGCCATTCATACCAGGCCATCAGTTTCACCCAGTAGAAGAATTCCTTGTGGTGCCCGGCTTCGCTGCCGTCGCCTGTCGCCGTGCCTTTTCGAAACATCAGCCGGAATGTCTCCACCAGTCCATCCACCCCCTGCCAGTACATGCCGAAGCCCGACTGAAAAAGCACGACGGCTGCGACGCAGGTGAGAGTCACCGTCGCGATCTGGTGGTTTGAAAAGTAGGCGGTTCGGGGAACCGGCTCCGCAGTGTCCGCCGGGCGTCCCTCGAAAAGGTCTGCCGGCCGCGCACGCTGCGCACGGGGGGCGAGCGGGGCGATCCATTCCAGGCAGCGCATGGCGACGAGCGCGAGCACCGCGGCGACCCAGTGGATGAGGTAGGTCTCCTTCGTCAGCACCATGCCGGCGAGCCCGGCGGCGAATGCCCAGAGGTCACCGATGCGCCCTTCGCGGCGGACGATGCCCATTCCGCCGTACACGGCGAGCAGTGTAAAAAATGGCAGCCACATCTCGTGGATCGCATAGCGCGAGTAGAAGACCATCGCGGGCGAAATCGCCGCGCCGATCGCCGCGACCCACACTGCGCGCCACGGCAGGAAGCGCCGGAACGCGAGGATGAGCCCGATGAGAGCGGTGCCGATCAGCACCGTGGGCATCCGCAGCACCCAGAGGCTGCGGCCGAAGAGCTGCTGGCCGGCGAAGAGCGTGTAGAAATGCAGCGGGCCGTGGTAGTTCCCGGGGTCGTAGCGGTAGCAGCCTTCGGTGCGCATCCCGTCAATGAACGAGCCGTTCACCCCTTCGTCGAAATGGGCCGGACGCAGATCGAGCGCAGCCACGCGCAGGACGAATGCGAGCGCGATGATGAAAATGGAGAACCAGCGTTGGCGGGCTGACATCATGCGGGACTGCTCAGCGGTCAGGGAGGGGAGGGGGAAGAATTGCGCTCATGGCTTTTGACCGTGCCGCCATTCAACTGATACGCACTGCCGGAACAATCGAAATGTCCGAGAGCGGCGAGCCATTTGTCTCAATCATCATCCCAGCCTATAACGAGGCTGGCCGTCTGGAGGCGAGCATAACGGCGCTGGAAGAATACCTCGGCTCCGTCCCGTGGACCCATGAGGTGATCCTCGTCATCGAAAAAAGCACCGACGGCACGCTGGAGATTGCGCGGCGCCTGGCCGCGGGGAAGCGCGACATCAGGGTCATCGGTCACGACGTGCAGAAGGGAAAGGGGCACGCCGTCCGCGCCGGGATGCTGCAGGCGCGGGGCGAGATTGCGTTTTTCATGGATGCGGATCTTTCCACGCCGGTGGCCGGGATGGGGGATTTCATCGCGCGGTTTTCCGCGGCTCCGCCGGTGGACGTGCTCGTGGGGAACCGGCAGCACGCGGGCAGTGTGATCCTGGCGCAGCAGCATTTCATGCGCAGGAAAATGGGCCAGACCTTCAACGCGATCCTCCGGGTGATCGCCGGCATCCGGATCGCCGACACGCAGTGCGGCTTCAAGGCGTTCCGTCGTGCGGCGCGGGAGGCGATTTTTCCACTGCAAAAGCTGGACGGCTTCGCGTTCGATGTGGAGGTGCTCCTGCTTGCCGGGCGACTGGGATACGCAGTCGAGGACTTGCCGGTGCAGTGGCGCAACGCGGCAGGGAGCAAGGTCCGCATCATCCGGGACTCATGCCGCATGTTGTGCGACGCGATCCGCATCCGCAGGCTGGTAGCGCGGACGATTGCCGGACGCAGCGCGGCGCATTGAAGGACAGAGCTTCTCCTCTCCCGAGGCTGACAGCCCTACCAGGGTGCGAAGCGCTTGTTATAGATGACGCGGAAGCGGTAGGCGGGTTCCAGCGACTGGGTTTCCGGGTTGATCAGAGGCGGAGCGGGCTTGATGCTCGTATAGGTAAAACGGGTATCCCTCGGATCCAGATAGCGCTCGATGGTCGTGTGCCCGCGGTATTCTGAGAGCACCTTGTCACGGCTCTCGTCCCAAGTCTGATAATAGGTGGCTGCCGCCGCGCTATTGGGATCCCCGGTGAAGGGCTGCTGGCGGAGGGATTGGACGCGGTAATGAACCGTGTAGGTGTTCGATTTTGTAGTCACCCGCGAATAGAGATCCGAATAGGGCTTCTCGCGGACATTATCGCCTGTGATCGCGCAACTCGCCCACCAATTCTTGATATTGCTGTCACCTGGCGTGAACTTGATCAGGCCGCTGACGGAGTTCTTCCCTGAGACCGGCTGGCCCTTCGGGTAAAGGAACATCTCACAGATTTGCGAGGCGGACTTGAAGAATCCCTTGCCCGTATTGTTGCCCGGGCCGAATTGGCTGAAGAAATAATCAAACCCCTTCAGAGTCTCGTCGCGATCTACCAGCAGGCGGAGGTTCTCATCGTTATTCACTCCCTTGTAAGCCAGTTGACTAACGTTTCCATCCTTGATGGAGAAATTGGTCGGGATCGCCGTGATACGCAGCGGTTGCAGGGCCGCACGGAGTGCGGTGCTGCGTTCGATATAGTGGAACGGCATCAGTTGATAGTTCAGGTTCACCTTCCCATCTGTGGAAAACGGCTCGCTGATGGCGTAAGGCTCGATCACTGGCATATTGAAAAGGTCCAGCAGCAGATGGTCCGGCGGATCTGCAAATCCTTTGTGATCGGACCCCGCAGCATAGGAATCCGTCGGGCTCTTTGCGCCGTAAGCGGGGTTGGGGCAGAAAAGCAGCGTCTTCCAGCCCGCAAACTGCAAGTTTGTCGTCGGTGCGAGCAGCGATCCAAACATGACAGGACTTGGAATCTGGCGGTTGGGTGAGAAATAGGTGTCGCCAGGAGAATCATACTGCCACGAGCTGAAATACGGCTCAATGTAGTGCCATACCTTCCATTCATCGAGCCATTGGCGCGCGAGGTTGCCTTCGTCGGCCTTTCCGCAGAAGCCGCCGTCGCCGAGATTGCCGATGCCGGTGTCGAAATCCGCCGGCTTGCCGCCCAATTGCGCCGCGCTTACATTCTTCGGCAGGTCGGGCGCGGTGCTTCCTATGTAACGGGTCTTGGCCGGGAGCTGCGCAAGGAAGCCTGTGGTCGGCTTGTCTGCCTCACCCGGAAACCATACGGGATCAGTCGGGGTGAAATAGAACTGACCATCGGCACACCGGAGTGTCTGTGCCCGGCGCACCGCATTCGGATTCGGATCCTGCTTGTTATAATCCGGGTGCATCCTGAAGTGTGTGACCGGCACTTTTGCCATGAGGGCTGTGGTGCGCGGGTCGGTGGACTGCACGATCGTAGTATCCCCGGCCTGGAGGCTGCGAATGGTGTCCCCCGGCTGGAGGATTTGCATGAACCTCTGGTAGTAATGCTTGTCGTTGCCGACGACCTCTTTATTGGCGTTTAATCTGGTCCAGGGATTATTGCTGTTTCTCCGCGCCCAGTCGATGCGAAGGTGAAGGAAGTAGGGCCGGTTATACGACAATGGCAGCGTCAACTGTTCGGCATTATAGGGCGCAGCAAAGTTGGCGCTCCCCTGATCGGCATTGAATCCGGGGGTTTCATTATCAAATCCGCCTGTCACCTGTCGGAGTCCTTCGCCACTGTATTTTGCCGCGCCCCCATAGGAGGCAATCAGCTCTGCGCGGCTCTGCTTATTGTTCCACCGTCCTGCTTCACGTTCCGTAATCGGCACAGGCCATTTCTGTCCGGCGGGCCAGTTGAGTTCGAGCGTCTGAACCAATTCGTTGTGCGCAGGCAGGTTGTCGTGCGCATTGTCCATGTAGCGGATATTCAGGTTCATCTTCCCACCGGAGAATTCAAACTCCGTGTCCTCGGTGGGATAGATCGGCACCTCAATCTGTCCGGCCTCAAGTGGCGCGCCTTCGTTTGTCACCTTGAATGGCGTCTGAAATGGATAATAGCCCGCCGTCCCGACAGCGATGGCTGTCTTATCCTGCAGGGTGTGGAAGAAGCCCTCGGACCCGCCAAAATTCCGCCCCGCCCATGTTGAGCCGGAACTTCTGGTCACACTGTTTTGGCCAACCCCCAGATTGAGTGGCTGATCGCGCATGTTGTTTGATCTGACGGTAAATGGCGGGGGCGTGGTGATTTCATACACGATACGCTCGCCCTTACTCCCGTCGAAATTCGTGACCGGGCCGTAGCCCTGCATGGGATTGAAGGTCTCGATGACGAGAAAGGCCCGCATCAATTTGCTCACGAGCATGTAAGGCGGTGTGGGGGGGCTTACGTTCTTGTTGCCTTCAAAAAAGTTCTTCGCGTCCGTGCGCAGCCCGATGTTGCGTTCATCCACTTCCTTGTAGTTATACCGGACCAGTTTCGGCCCTATCGGTGTGCCTTCCTTCGTCCTTTGCTGATAGACATAACCCCCGCAATAGAAGACGAGGCTGACTTCCGAGACTGTGGGGAAGCGTCCAAAGCCGGATGTCGGACCCGCACCACCCGCACCTCTCGTCGGAACAACGATCCCACGCTTGGCATAGCGTGCGTATCCCTTGAGAGACTCTGCTGCTGTAACCAGTTTTGGAGGGTTGCCGTTCGCATCCAGCTTTGTGATATCCCGGCCGAAAGCCTTGTCAATCCGCTGGTCCCGGGACGTATCCTTCAGGTTGACGGTGCGGATGTAATCGAAGATTTCGGTGAGAATCTGATCCCGCCCGGCATTCGCGGAGTATTTCTCCTGAAAACTCTGCCCCCATCCGGGAATCTTGCCAGTGCTGGTCGAGGTGACATTCTGAAGGTAGGTGAAAATCTGCCTGTTTCGCAGCCTAGTGAAATCCGCTGTCGAGCTATACGGATCCTCCCGGTCAAAGATGAACTGGCCTTTGCGAATCGTGCCATTGGGATCAGTCGGGGGATGCGGATCCTCGCCGATGGTTGAGCAGAATTGAAAGAGGTCATCGCTCGGATTACGAATGCCTTGCTTGCCTGTGGCCGGATCCACCGTGGTGAGAAGCAGCCCCTCGCTTTTTATCGAGGGGATCGGCCAGATGCTGACGCGGGGACGGCCAAAGAGATTCAATTCCGGCGAGCGGCTGTGAGCGGTAAGGAAGAACCGGGCCTTGTCAATCGTGGCAGCCGTAAACGTCGTGGGAAGTGTCGTGTTGGTCAGTTTGAGCTGCTTGTCCGTGGTGGTCCGGATGATTTGCCCCGTTTTCGGATCCGTGGTCGTGATGTTCGGGATGTCCATCGTCGTGTAGTACAGGTCATCCACGGAACTCAGCAGATGATAGCTCCACGTCGCCGGGTTGGAGAGCGCGTAGGTCACGTTGGGGTCAAACGTCTGCTTAATCGTGGAGGGCGGATCCGGGACGAGCCCAAACGTTTTTTCGTCCAATTGCTGACCGTAGGTGATGAGTGCGTTCGTGCCGCCCATGGAGTTCTTGTATTTGGCACCGGGCGGCAGTGTCTCGCCGGGAAGCGGAACGCCGGACATGATCCGCGGCGTCATCTGGTAGAGAAGCTCGGATGAGAGTTTGGCCCCCGTTGTGGGCAAAAGTCCTTTCATCACCATTGCGAGCGAAGTGGTGGACGGGTGGCCAGGATAGCGTTGGAATTCATTGCGGACCGGCTGGGAGATGGCTAGCCCTCCGCGATACGTGCCATTCGGGGTGCCACTGATGCCGCGGTCGAAATACGTCTGGACCCGGGGCGTGTCCCAGAAGGATCCTGCGATGAAGGCGGGGTTTGTCGGTTGAACCAGCGTTTTGTCCGGATTGAGATAGTTGGGGGCGACACTTTCGTCGGTGATGAAGCCTCCGGCGGTGTTGACGTTGACCTTGCAGGTGTCGTCGTCCGTCCAGAATGCGATGCGACCGACGATGGGGTTGTCCTTAGTGGGCACGCCCGTCGAAGGTGTCGAATTAGGTGTTCCTATGTTGTTCCAATTGGCTTTCAGTCCGGTGGGGCCTGCGGCTGGGCCGCTGAGCGGCGTGGGGGCGGTGAGTGTGCCGTCGCGGAGCACATAGATCCAGCGGACCGGCATGGGCGCCGGATTTAGCTTCAGGGTCGGCACATCGGTGAGGCTTACCTCGCAGCCCTCCACCGAGCCCTTGGTCCAGGTCCCCGCGATGGCACTGACATTCTGGCCGAGGGCCGGGATGCGGGCCACGGATGGGTCAAAGATTGGATAGCGAACTGTCTTTTTTCCAGTGGCCGGATCAATTTGTTCGAGGGTGGCCGGTTCATTCAGATCGGTGAAAAATGCCGGCTGGAACTGCCATCCTCCGGAGCCGATGGGAACCTCGGAACTGGCGCCGCTGCCAGGCTTGTTGTCATTGGGCTTAAAGGTCGAGAAGTCGGTCACGACCAGATTATGCGAGGAGTATAGCTTGTAAAACCGATAGCCTTGCGACCCGGCGACTCCACCGGCCCCGCCAAAGACCCGAATCATTCCGGGCTGGGAGGCCCAGCAGCCATTGGTCACAGTCGTCGCCGCCCGGATCTGGCCCATCACGACACTCACGGCTGATTCCGCGAGCTGCCTTGCATTGATGCCTTCCGCATAGGTTCTGGCACCTGTAAGCTCCGTGGTCACTCGACTGAAAAAGCCCACGACCAGGGCGCTCATCAGCACGATGAACGAGATGACGAGGATCAGCGCCACGCCTTTGCGCTGTCGCCATTTTCCGGGCACGAGCATAATCTTCTGGGAGGGCTGGCCGGGTTGTTCGGAGGAGTTCATGGGATGGAGACGGCTAGGTTGGAAACAGTTCAGTTGGAAGTGTGCAGGCTCCACTTGGCGCCCTTGATGGTCACATTCGTCGAGAACACCCGGTAGGATGCCCGGATATTTGGATTCGAGGAAGAGGCGAGCAGATTCTGCAGTCGGGTGAGATCTCCCGGCGCTCCGTTTGCCGTGTCGTCCAGGGCGGTCGGGTCAGTGAAGAGAGTTCTATTGGACAGCGGATCGGGGGAGGTTTTGATGCCCAGATAGGGATCCGAGCCATAGAGGTCTTCGAGGCGTTTTGCCGAGGGCTCATCGATCGCCACCATGATCACCTGCACGACTGGGGGGAGCTGGTTCTTGGTATTGAGCAGAGGGTTATTCGTGGTCACGCTTTCCGGGAGCGTCGGATTATAGTTCCCTGATGTGGTTGAATTATAGACATAATCCTTACTGCCTGACTTGCCAGTCAACAACGGGGGTGTCAGCGGGTTAATTCGTTTCTCATCGGCCACGGAGAGTCTGGGCAATATAATCAAGGCGACGATGTTCTCAGCCATCACCCGCACCGGGCGGGTGGCAGTGGCGGTGCCCGGGATCGCGATCGATTGGGAGAACCAGTTCCAGTTATTGATATCATTCTGGAACTTGTAAACGCTGAGCCTCTCCGAGGGCTCCATGAATTCCATGAGACGGTAGCGATTGCGGGGGAGAACCAGTTGGTTCTGCAAGAGGAACTGGGGATATTGGGTAGAATCGTCTCCGATTTCCACAAAGTAACCCCAGGAGTTCATCAGGTGATCGAGTGATCCGAGGTTTGTCGTATCAGATACCACGCCCAATGGTGCCTGGAAAAATACGCCATGCCCGGGCCACAGGGCGGCCTTGTTCCCGGTGATTTTCTGCATCGGGCCGCTGTGGAAGCGCAATTCCGATTTTCGTGCATAGCCGTTCGGGTTCCCGTTCTGGTCATACACGTAATCCCAGAATGTATTCAGTGTCGCCTGGGAAAGTCGCCGGGTCATGGACTCAAAGGCGACACGGGCTTCCTGAAACTGCTCGACCTTAGAAGAGGTCGCCTTGACCAGACGCTGAGTCTGGTCCGTCATGCCTAACAGGACGACCATCAATACGACCACGATGCCCGCTGCGACCAGGACCTCGACCAGTGTAAATCCGCGGGAGCGATGTTGCGTTTTCATTAGCCTTGGTTCTTTCCGATCAATGCACTGTAGGTATAGACTTGGAGCCCCGGATTCACCTTGGGATTGGGATCAAAGAGGTTCCGGTAGGAGACTTTCGCATCCGTTGCCTGCTGGCGGTAAACTGTGAGGGTCCGGTTATTCGGGTTTCTGGCGACCTGCACAGTGACCAGTGCGACAGATCCCTTGATGGTGTCTGCATTCGCGGGTTCCGATGCCGTCGGCATGATGCGAATATTGACCTGATAGACGAGGGCGGTCTTTTGTGCGGTGGATAGTCTGGCGTTGGTGCCGTCCGGGGAAATCAGCTCGTTTCCCTGTTCGTCGAAAAAGCGGTACTGCTGGGAATTCCTGAGTGGAGCCGTAAAGGTGTACGAAGTCGCCTGATTTCCCGTGTCGTTTTTTGCGTCCACGATCTGGTCGAAATCCGCCTGTTGCATGTCGAGCAGGATGCGTTGGGCGATCTGCGCCGTGGTGGAGGTGTCCATTGCCTTGCGGAAATTCGTCATTCCCGCCGGCATGAGGCCGAGCAGGGCGACCAAGGCCACTGCGAGAATGCCCACGGCAATCGAAACCTCGACAAGGGTGAATCCGGCTGATTTTCCACGGGGAGATTTGGGGGAGGGGTGTCTCATGGCGGATTTACAATGTGTTTACATGGGTAGGGGGCGAATGCTTCCCTTGCAAGCGGTATTTTCCGGAAGCCTGGTCCGATTTTTGCGCCAGCAGGGATTACCCGGGATTTGCTCAGATTTGCAAGACTCCCTGAGGAACTTCGCCTTCCTGATAGGGACGCCAATTCCTTAAAGTGTGTCCCGAAAGTCAGAAATGAAACGCGGCGGCGCAGAGACGCGGAGGAAAAAGAGGGCGGGAATGCCATATTTGCCCCGTTTTCTCTGCGCCTCTGCGTTGAAAAATGGACTTTGGGGACACACTCTTACAGGATCATCCGCCGCCACGACCCGAGTGCAATGGGACAAGGCCGGTGCTTCATTTCCGCCTATTCGCCAAGCCGCCAGAGGGCGCTGTCGGTGCGGATGAAGAGATGCGTCCCGCTCAGTGCTGGCGTGCTGAGGATCATCTCCTTCGAGCCTTCTTTGAGCGGGAGTTGAAGCTGTCCCGCGAGCGCACCTTCCGGCGCACTCACATCCACGATCTGCACGAGCCCCTTTTCGTTCACCGTGACGAGCCGCCCGCTCGCGCCGACGGGCGAACCGCTGAAGGGCCCCGTGAGCCGCAGCTTCCACTTACCTTCTCCGCTCTTGAGGTCCGCCGATGAGAGCACGCCCGCGCTGTTGAAGGCGAAGATTTTCCCGTCGAGGATCACCGGGCTGATCGTCGCGGGATTGATTTGCTTCGAGCGCCAGAGCTGCTATGGCGCGGCACCGTTCGCCTGCGGCGAGAGCGCGGTGATGCCATTCGACGACGCGTAAATCACGCCCTGCGCGACGACGCTCGAACTCGAGGTCGAGGCACCTTCAGCATAATTCCAGAGCACGCTCCCGGTCACCGCATCCACGCCGGTGAGACCTTTCGACGATTGCAGCACGACGATCGGCGTGGACTTCGCGTCCGCGCGCCACGGCACCGGGCTCGACCAGTTTGCGGCCTTCGGGCGATCCAGTTTCCAGAGGTTGCGACCGCTCTTCACGTCAATGCCGATCGTGTAGCTCTCGCTGTCGTTCTCAATCACCGTCACGAGCGTTTCGCCGACCACGACGGGCGACGACGCCATGCCGAGGCTGTTGCTCACATTCGGATAATCCACCGTGAGTCCGCGCAGCCACAGCAGGTTTCCATCGAGGTCGAAGGCCGCGAGATCATTGCTGCTCCACAGCGCGAAGATGCGTTTCCCATCGCTGCACGGCGTGCATGCGGCAATGGAAGTCTTCGGGTGCGACATCGTGCGTCCCGTCGCCTTGAGCTGGCGCTCCCACACTTTTGCGCCGTCGTCAAAATTGAAGCAGAACACATGCAGTAGCTCCTGCTTGGGCCCGCTGGAACACGTGACGAAAACCTTTTTCCCGATGACGATCGGACTCGAGAGCCCGCGTCCGGGCAGCGGTGCGGTCCAGTCAATTTTCGGCTTCGGCGGAATGACGGCATCCGCCGAAGTGGCCGTGCTGTCCGGCCCGCGGAACTGCGGCCAGTCGGATGCGAGCGCGGGGAAGGGGAGTGCGGCGAGTGCGAGTGCGAGGATGCGTTTCATGTCGGAAAAAAGTGCGCGTTACTTCGCCGCGAGGATCGCTGTGCCCGTGCTGTCGCATACGCGGAGCTGGAATTCCCACTCCACCGTCCACTGTTCGGTCTGCTCGTTCTGGCAGCACTTCACGAGGATCGTGTTCGCGCCCTTTTTTAGCCGGCACCTCATCTTGTATTGGTCCATCTGCGCGCCGCGATGGTACTCGTCGCGACCGAAGAGCAGCTCGCCGTTCAGCCACACCTTCCAGCCATTTTTGCAGCCGAGCCGCAGCTCCGCTTCGCGCTCGGTGGGCGAATCAAACTTCGTCATCGCATAGCCCGTCACCTCCTTCAGCGAGCCGAACGGCTTGTTGAAGTCCAGCTTCCCGCGGTCGTCTTTGC
The DNA here is from genome assembly GCA_039922035.1 of Chthoniobacteraceae bacterium. Taxonomy (GTDB): domain Bacteria; phylum Verrucomicrobiota; class Verrucomicrobiia; order Chthoniobacterales; family Chthoniobacteraceae; genus SXWH01. The sequence goes on along the minus strand of JBDSAR010000739.1, from coordinate 2,137 downwards.
TCTCGAACGGCTTCCACTTCACCTTGCCCGTCTTGCCGTCGTAGTCCGCGTCCGCCTTCACTTCGCGCTCCGGCGGGAACACCGTGTCGAAGCCCTTCCGCTCCGTGTTGTCGAACGGCCCGATCACGTTCCACTTCATCAGAAAACCGAAGTGCTTCGGCAGATCCACCGGCACGCCGAGCTTCTTCAGTTCGCCCGCGATCTCGTTCGTCTGATCCTCGTCCCGCACTGCATCGAGCGCCTGAAGATACGACGCCTTCGACTCGTCACCGGCCTTCGCCTTCGCCGCAGTGATGAGCCGCTGCACTGCGCCCCGTCGCAGCTCCTGCACGGGATCATGGACCAGCCCCGGCTCGATTTTGTCCGCGAGCGAGGCGTCCGCTTTTGCGATCAGATCAAATGCGAACTGGCGCGCAGCAGCCGGGTTCCCCGTGTCTTTCAGGAACGCCTCGATCTCCGCGACTGGCAGCGGCTGCTTCGCGTGCAGCGCCGCATCCGTGATCGCATCGCCCGCGAGCCGCAGCCAGTTGTCCGCGACCGGCCCGCCTTTCCCAGTCGCCGCGAGCAGTGCAGGCAATGCGTGCGGCCCCGCGGCGACGACTTTTTTCCATGCTGCGGACGCCGCCTCATTGCCCGCGCCCTCACGGCCCGTTGCCGCCAGTTCCCGCACCGAATCCTCCAAGGCCGCGCGCAGCGGCGCGATGCAGACGAGGACCGCGAGGGTGAAAAAAATCAGTCGGGATAACATGGCGGGATAATCCCGCTGCCCGCCGGCACCTTGGCAAGCATGAAGGCAAATTCGATCCGCCTGAGTTTCGAGGACAGACGTTTGGCGGGAGCAGAACACTCAGAGGTGCGCCGGCCAGGAACTCGGTGAAGCTCGCACGCGTCTGGTGGGACGGCGCGGAGATTCTGTGCGCAGCATTTCGGTCAGCGAAAAATTTCGTTCACCGCCTTCTCGCGAAAGGCGAAAATCTTCGCGAGCTGCGGCTTCACGAGGAAGGGATGCGCGAGGTCTCCGAGCGGGCTGAATGGCAGCACGTAAGTCACGCGGTCGGTCATTTCGATTCGACCGCCGTCGAGCGGCTTGAAGTGATGCTCGTGGTGCCAGATGCGGTAAGGGCCGATGCGCTGTTCATCCACGAAGAACTTCCCCTGCTCCACGTGCGTGATTTCCGTGAGCCAACGCACGGGGATTCCGAGCAGCGGGCGCACGCGGTATTGGATCATCATGCCGGGATGCACGCGCTCCGGCAACGCGGTGAGGACGGTGAAGTCCAGTTCGGGCGGAGTGATCTTTGCGAGGTTGCGCGGGTCGGAAAAGAAATCCCATGCACGCTCAATGGTGGCTGGGATGATTTGGATGGTTTCGAGAACGTGGATCATGGTGACGGTGAAAATTACGACGCGGAATCGGTGGCAAATTGGTCCGTCAACGCGACACGCCGGAACTTGCCGGAGCGGTCGCGCGCGATTGGACGTGAACCAGTGCATCAACTTGCTGCCGCAGCCGCACTGCATCGTGGAGGCCCTCGACGAATCTGGACGGCATCCCCACAAGCCCGGTCGCGGCTCCGAGCAAGGCGCCGACGACTGCACCGCGGTGGCAGTTGTCGCCGCCGACGTTGGCATTGGCGATCACGCCTGAATCGAAATCATCGGCGTATTTCCACGCGAGATAGAGCGACGCGGGAAAGGCGTCCGCGATGTAGCAGGCCGGGCTGACGCGATGGCCGATGACGACTTCGTCCGCCTCGCGCGACCACAGCTCGGCCTTGCGTTTGGAAAACCAATCGCTGGCGTGCTCGAAGATGGCTTCACGGAGATCGGCACCGGCGGAGACGGCGCAAAGGATCCGGGCGAGCGCGTCGCCGGCGGCGAGCACCTCGTCGCTGCGATGAGTCAGGCTGATGTGCTCGCGCACCGCGCAGCGTGCAGCCTTCGCATCGGTCGCAAAGGACGCGCACAGGACGCCGACATGCGCGAGGCCGCCGATGTGGATGTCGCTACCGGCGCACTTTCGCGGAGCGCTGCCGCGCGCGTAAGCGGTGAAAAATTTACGGTGATACTCCTCGACGTAGGTATCGCGATGCTGCCCCGGCGTGAGCATGAATTCGATGTATCGCCGGAGATAATC
>JBDSAR010000738.1:0-2183 GCA_039922035.1 Chthoniobacteraceae bacterium | reverse complement strand
GTAAACGTCCGCGCGAGCGCCTCTATCGGCAGAGGTCATAGATGTCAGAGCATAGGCGGCTATGACATCTCTGAATGCGAAGGCAGAAGTTCTGAAACAGGATGCCCGCGGGCGGGTGCGGGTCTCGGCACAGCGGCGGGAGGCGTTGCTGGATGAGTTTGAGCGAGGCGGGGTGAGCGGGGCGAAGTTTGCGCGGCTGGCGGGGATCAAGTATTCGACCTTCGCGAATTGGGTGCTGCATCGGCGCAAGCGGCGTGTGGCAGTGGACAAAGCGGTGAACGTGATGGCCGGTGCTGGCGACGCGGCAGCGAAGGCTGCGCCGCTTCGCCTGCTGGAAGCAGTGCTCGAAGCTCAGGGCCATGAGGCAGGGTCGTCCACGGGTTCCGGAGGTTTGCTCATCGAGCTGCCTGGCGGGAGCCGGATATTGGTCGGGTCTCCGGTGCAGTTGGAGATGGCTGCGGAACTGGTGGCCTTGATCGCACAAGGTGCCCGCGCGCGATGCTGAGCTTTACCGGGGGCTTGAAGGTGTTCGTGGCGCTGGAGCCGGTGGATTTGCGCAAGAGCTTCAGCGGACTGGAGGGGCTGGTGAGCGAGCGGCTGGGCGAAGACCTGCGCAAGGGGGCGCTCTTTGTGTTTACCAACCGCCGTCACAGTCGGCTGAAGATCCTGTATTGGGACGGCACCGGGCTGTGGCTTTTGATCAAGCGGCTGGAGGAAGGGACTTTCTCGTGGCCGAAGGTGAGCGACCCGCAGCAGGTGAAGCTGAAGCTGGCCCCCGAGGCGCTGGCGATGCTCACCGATGGGATTGATCTGCGCGGGGCGAAGATGCGGCAGTGGTTTGAGCGCGAGTAAGAGGGCGCAAAAAAGACGCGTTCACGCCGAAGAAAAATTTGAAACGTTTGCACGGCACGCTTGTCGAATACGCGCGATGCCCGATGCGACGCCACGCGAGAAAGAGTTAAGCGAAGAACTCACCCGGGCGACGGCGGAACTCAGCACGGCGCGCACGGAGAACAAACTGCTGCGGGAAAAGATCGATGCACTGATCCAGCGGCTCTTCGGCGCGCAAAGCGAGAAGCTGGATGCAGGGCAACTGCTGCTCATGTTGCAAGGGATCGATGCGCCGGGAAAATCCCCGGAGCCCGTGGCCGCGGAGGCACCACGGCGCTCGACGGTCCCATCGCCTCCGCGTGAAAAGCGCGGCTCGCGTGTGCCGGATCATCTTCCCGTCATCGAGGAAGTCATCGTGCCCGAGCCGGTGAAGGCATGCCCCGAGGCATGGCGGCGCATCGGCGAAGAAGTCAGCGAACGGCTCGACTATGAGCCCGCGCGCTTCCTGCGCCGCCGCACGGTGCGTCCCAAGTATGTGCAGCGCGGCGTGCTCGACGCCGTGCCCATCGTCGCACCGCTGCCGGACTCATTGCTGGAACGCAGCATCGTGGCACCGGGACTCCTCGCGCAGATCGTCGTAAGCAAGTATTGCGATCATCTTCCGCTCTACCGGCAGGAATCGATCTATTGGAGCCGCCACCAAGTGTGGCTGCCGCGCCAGACGATGGCCGAATGGATCGCGCTCGCCGCGGAATGGCTGCAACCTATTTATTAATCCGGCAACTAAACGGATGGCATAGGCTGCCTCGCAATATCCATGCGGGATTGCCACCTGTTAAATTGCCGGAGTAATACAAACCGCAGCGAAGTGCTCGGGCAGGGCTATGTGCAGATCGATGAGACCCCGATCCGCTATCTCGCACCGGGCCACGGCCGCACCAAGCTCGGCTACCTCTGGACCTGCGGAGTCCCGCACGGCGACGTGATCTTCCACTGGGAAACCAGCCGCGCCGCGAGCTGCCTGGAGAACATCATCCCCGTGGACTTTTGCGGCACCCTCCAGTGCGACGGCGACGAAGCCTACGACTGCTTTGCCCGGCGCCGCGGCGGCCAGATCTTGCTCGCAGGCTGCATGGCCCACGTGCGGCGCAAGTTTTACGAAGCAGCCGAGACCGCCCCCAAAGTCGCCGGATGGTTCCTGCGGCACTTCCAAAATCTCTATGCACTCGAAGCTCGCCTGCGCTACGCGCGAGCCGGGCCGAAGCTGCGGGAAGCCGAGCGCGCAAGCCTGAGCCGGCCCGTGCTGGCAAGGCTGCACCGTGCCTTGGTGCGATTGAAAACCCAGCACCGCT
>JBDSAR010000737.1:0-3673 GCA_039922035.1 Chthoniobacteraceae bacterium | reverse complement strand
ACCATCCCGATGACTCCGGAGGAAATGATCCGCGCGACGGTGGAGACAGTGAAGGCGAACGGGTTGCGCGACGGCTACATCCGCACGGTGATCACGCGCGGCGTGGGGCCGATGGGGCTGTCGCCGTACAAATGCCCGAAGGCGTCGGTGTTCATCATCGCGGCGAGCATCCAGCTTTATCCCGAGAGCGCGTATGAAAATGGACTGGTGATGGCCACGGTCGCGACGCGGCGTCCGCGGCACGACATCCTGCCGCCGCAGGTGAAGTCGCTGAACTATCTCAACAATGTGATGGCGAAAGTGGAGGCGATCCAGGCTGGCGCGGAGGAGGGGCTGATGCTGAACGATCAGGGTCTCGTGGCGGAATGCACGGGCGACAACATCTTCATCATCCGCGACGGCGCGATCTCCACGCCGCCGCTCAGCGCCGGTGCGCTCGATGGCATCACGCGGCGCGTGGTGTTTGAAATCGCGGCGACGCTCGGCATCCCGCTCCGTGAGCGCGACCTCACTCGACACGACATTTTCACGGCAGACGAATGCTTCCTGACCGGCACGGCTGCGGAAGTGATCGCGGCGGTGAAGCTCGATCAGCGCGTCATCGGCGACGGCAAGCCGGGCGTGATCACGAAGCGCGTCATCGCGAAATTCCGCGAGATTGCGAATTCCACCGGGACGCCTGTTTACGAATAGGCACGTGCCTTTTCCGCTGCCGGTCTCGCAAGCGCTTGACCTTCGCGCGGAGGGTTCCATCTTTTCCTCGGAATGAACTGCGACGTCTGCAAACAGAAACCAGCCACGGTTTTTCTCACCCAAATCGTGGATGGGAAAATGCAGAAGGTGAACCTGTGCGATGCGTGCTCGAAGGAAAAAGGCGTGACGGATCCGAAGGGTTTCGCGCTCGCGGATCTGCTGCTCGGGCTCGGCGCATCCGAGGAGATGGAGCGCGGCGGCACGGGGTTGAAATGCCCGATGTGCGGGTTCAGCCAGGCGGATTTCAAGAAGACCGGGCGTTTCGGCTGCTCGAACTGCTACGAGGTTTTTGCCGAGGGACTCGAGGCGATGCTGAAGGGCATGCACAAGGGCACGACGCACACGGGCAAGGTGCCGCAGCGGCTCCTGAAAGCGCGCCAGCACGCGGAGGAACTCAAGCGGCTGCAGCGGGAACTGCGCAAGGCCGTGGATTCCGAAAAATACGAGGTGGCGGCGCAACTGCGCGACCAGCTCAAGCATTTGGAACCCGGAGCCGCCGGCGAACCCTGAACCATGGCACTGCACAACATCCTCGCGGAATCCGGTGAGTGGCTGAGCGGCGATGGCCCGCAGAGTCACATCGTCATCAGCAGCCGCGTGCGGCTCGCGCGCAACCTGCGCAATTTTCCATTCCCCGGCTGGGCGAAAAAGGCTGACCGCATCGCGGTGCTCGAATGCGCGAAGCCGCAGGTGGAGTCGCTGCCGGACATGGCCGACGCGTATTCGGCCTACTCCCAGGATCTCAGCGCGCTGGAAAAGCAGGTGCTCGTGGAGCGGCACCTCGTCTCGCGCGAGCACGCGGCGAAGGGCGTCGGCTCGGCCGTCGTGATGAACCGCAAGCAGACGCTCTCGGTGATGATCAACGAGGAGGACCACCTGCGCATCCAGGGCATTCGCTCGGGCTTGCAGTTGAAAAATGTTTTCAAGCTCGTGGACAAGGTGGACACGGCGCTCGGCGAGAAGCTCGATTTCGCATTCCACCAGCAGTACGGATTTCTCACGGCGTGTCCCACGAATGTCGGCACCGGGATGCGCGCGAGCGCGATGATGCACCTGCCGGGCCTCGTGCTCAGCGAGCAGATCAACCAAGTCATCCAAGCCGTGAACAAGGTCGGCCTCGCCGTGCGCGGACTCTACGGCGAGGGCACGGAGGCGTTGGGAAATCTTTTCCAAATCTCCAATCAGATCACGCTCGGCGAAAAGGAGGAGGAGATCCTCACGCGCTTGAACAAGGTCATCGAGCAGATCCTCCAGCACGAGGTGAACGCGCGCGCGAGTCTTCTCCAAAAACGCGCCGTGCTCCTGCTCGACAACATTGGCCGCGCCTTCGGAATCCTCCGCCACGCGCACAGCATGGCGAGCAAGGAGGCGCTCAATCTTTTGAGTTGCCTGAAGCTCGGCACCGATCTCGGCTTTTTCCCGGAGGATGGGCGGTTGCTCGTGGACCAGCTCTTCATGGAGACGCAGCCCGCACATCTGCAAAAAAGCTCACAGCAAAAACTGCAGGCCGAGGAGCGCGACACACTGCGCGCGGACATCATCCGCACGAAGCTTGCGAAATTCCCGAAGCCCGACGGCAAGAATGCCATCCAACGCGGACTCGAGGAGCGGAAGGAACGGGAAGGGAAGGACGGCGGCGAGACGGCTTAGCAGCCTGTTCAAATAGCCTCACGCAAAGGAGAGCTTCTTCAAAGAGCTTTGCGCCATTGCGTCCTTTGAGCGAGGCATCTTCGGTTGTTTAAAAAGGCGGTTAGAGACTGTGTAAAGAGTTGGGCATGGAGCGGAAGATCCTCGGGCGCGTCTGGACCGCAAATACTGCGGACAATGTGTCGAGGCACGTCAGCTATGGTGAGGCCGGTTGAGTTCCGCGTTGCAGTTTGAGTGATGTCACAGCGCGACTCCAAGTCGTTGCAGGCCAGCTTCGCGCAAAAGTGGAAACGCGGGCTCACGGTAATCCTGACCACGCTCTGAAGCCCGCTTCGTCCGATGCTTCCACAGCCGGAAGCAGCAACGGACGCGGCCACCCTGAGAAAGCTGCGCTCGTTTTCTGAAAAATATGTTAGCGGGCCAGATTGTTATTGCCGCCGAATTACCGCATCGGTAATTCTTGGGGAGAGGTGGGCGAGCCCCGGGAAAAAGGGGCAGTGGCATCACCGAGGAATCGAATCACTCACATGACTAGGAATTGCCCGCGTTGTTCCATTCGCTTCACCTGGACCCGTGCTGAATGCCCGCGTTGCGGGTGTGTGAACGTGCTTGCCTGGCGGCGGATTCTTGTATTGCTCGTTGTCATGCTGGTTGCCTGTGGCGCGATCCGGCTTCTCCTCCGCGTGGCCATGGATGAGAGGATTTGGACCGTTGATCCCGACTTTCATCCATTCACCGCCCCAGCACCGCCTGCCCAGGTGGATCCGATATTCGGCGCAAGGCCGTAAGGGTGACCTGCGGGAACATGATGACTCTGGCTGTCCGTTTCGCGGGCATGCGGGAGCTTGTGCCCGTTCGCCCTGCACGCCGGAATCGCTACACCACTTTTCGAGCGGCAGTGCGATTGCATTAGCAAAAAAGGGCTGCCGCATTTGCGGCAGCCCTTTTGCTGAATGTTGTTGAACTGGTCCGACTAAGCGGTCGCGTCGGCGATGGCCGGGGCGTCGCTGCCTTCGGCACCGAAGCTCACGAGCTTGATCTCCTTGTGGGTCGGGAAGCCGGTGCCCGCGGGGATGAGGTGGCCCATGATGACGTTTTCCTTGAACCCGCGCAGGATGTCCGTGCGGCCGAGGGTGGCTGCGTCGGTGAGCACGCGCGTCGTATCTTGGAAGCTCGCGGCGGAGATGAAGCTGTCCGTCTCGAGCGACGCCTTGGTGATGCCGAGCAGCACCGGGACGCCTTCGGCGGGCTTGCCGCCCTTTTCCGCGACGAG
>JBDSAR010000736.1:0-7174 GCA_039922035.1 Chthoniobacteraceae bacterium | reverse complement strand
ACCGACCCGAAGCTCGCCGCCGCGCAGCCCATCGAGGTGGAGTGGGATGGCACGCAGCCGGCGCTCGCGTGGGGCTGGATGCGGCCCGAGGGCAAGGCGCTGCTCACGCAATGGCGCACGACGCCTTTTGCGGTGGACTGGAATCACGACGGGCTCACCGATCTCGTGATGCTCGATCACGAGGGCTACCTCGCATTTTTCGAGCGGGCGAAACGCGACGGCAAACTCGTGCTGCTCGCCCCGAAGCGCGTGCTGTGCGACGAGCGCGGCGAGCCGCTGCGACTGAGCAAAGGCACTGCGGGAAAAAGCGGACGCCGGAAAATCTGCATCACCGACTGGGATGGCGACGGGAAGCTCGACCTCCTGCTGAATTCCTCGAGCGCGAATTTTCTCCGGCAGGTGGATGCGCGCGACGGCAAGTGGTTCTTCAAGGACGAGGGCCCGCTCGTGAAGGAGAACATCGAGGGCCACGACGTGGGCCCGACGGTCGTGGACTTCAATGGCGACGGCGTCCCCGATTTCCTTGGCGGTGCGGAGGACGGGCATTTTTACTACCTGCGCAATCCGCGCACGGCGAAGTGATCGGCGGATGAAAAAGCGCGGCGCATTTTCACGATGAACAGCCAACCGGCCCCGAGCCCGATGAGCCGCGCGTGGCTCACGGTTGCGCTGCTTTTCCCCGTCGCGCTGCTGAACTACCTCGACCGGCAGATTTTTTCCACGATGGAAAAATCCATCACGGCGGGTGTGCCGGGTGTGATTAATCACGAGCACTTCGGCGATTTGATGGCCGTGTTTCTCCTCGTGTATGGGCTCTTCAGTCCGGTCGGCGGCTATGTTGCGGATCGGTTCAACAGGCGGTGGGTCATCATCGGCAGCCTCGGCGTGTGGTCGTTCATCACGTGGCTGACGGGGCGCGCGCAAACTTTCGATCAGCTCTGGTGGGCGCGCGCACTGATGGGCGTGAGCGAGGCCTGCTACATCCCGGCGGGGCTGGCGCTGATTGCGGATTTTCACACCGGCGGGACACGGTCGCGCGCGGTCGGGGTGCATCAGGCCGGGATTTACACGGGCATCATTCTCGGCGGCATGGGCGGCTACATCGCGGAATCGAGCCACGGATGGCGCGCGGCGTTCACATGGTTCGGCCTCGCGGGCGTGTTCTACGCGGGCGTGCTCGCCTTCCTTTTGAAAAATGCGCCGCCGCCGACTGCGGGCGCTGGCGAAACGCGCGCGGGCATCGGCGAATCACTCCGACTGCTGCTCGGCTGCGGTGCGTTCATCCTGCTCGTCCTGTATTTCACGCTGCCCGCGATGCCGGGTTGGGTGGTGAAAAGCTGGATGCCGTCGCTGCTGGCGAAGACGTTCAGTCTTGGCGAGGGCAAGGCTGGGGTCTCGGCGACACTCTGGGTCACGCTCGCCTCGCTCGGCGGCGTGCTGGCGGGCGGTGCGCTGGCGGATCGCTGGATGCGGCGCACTCAGCGCGGGCGCATTTATGTGAGCGCCATCGGGGTGGCGCTGTGCATCCCGGCACTCTTCGGGATCGGCTACGCGCCGACGCTTGGCGTGGCCATTGCGTTTCTCGTCTTGTTTGGAATCGGCTGGGGATTTTTCGATACGAACAACATGCCCATTCTCTGCCAGATCGTGCCGGCGAGACTGCGTGCGACGGGCTACGGGCTGATGAACATGCTCAGCATCACGGTCGGCGGGCTTGCTGTGAAACGAGTCGGCGCGATGCGTGATGCCGGTGCCGCGCCGTCAGTCATCTTCAGCATCTGCGCCGTCGCCGCGGCGGTGTCTGTCGTCATCGTGTTGCTTATCAGGCCGCGGATCGCGCAGACTCACGCCTGACATCCCCCCCCCATGAAACTCGCCCCGTTCCTCGCCATTGTTGCCACGTCGCTGATCATCGCCTCTGTGCTCGCACCGGGTCTTCGCGCGCAGATTCCGGGCGGATTCGGAGGTCTCTCCATGAAGGATCCGGATGCGCTCGCCGCGGCGAAGTTCGCTGTGACTGCGCATGATCCGCAGCTCACCTTCCAAGCCATCGAGAAAGTCGAGCGGCAGGTTGTGGCGGGGCTGAATTTTCGCCTCACGATCAGCGTGACTGAAAGCGGCAAGGCTCGCAGCGCGGATGCGGTCGTGTGGAAGAAGCTCGACGGCACACATCAACTGACCTCGTGGAAATGGCTCGATGAAGCGCACGCACAGGCCGGTCTTTTGAAGTCCGAATTCATCTACGAGACCGCGCCGTTTCCGAGTTGCCACGCGACGACGATCGTGGAGCCGGCGGCCGGCGGACTCGTCGCCGCGTGGTTTGGCGGCACCGCCGAGGGAAAGCCGGATGTCGGGATTTGGTCGTCGCGTTTCACGGATGAAAAATGGACCGCGCCGGTCGAGGTCGCGAACGGTGTGCAGACGGACGGAACGCGCTTTCCATGCTGGAATCCGGTGCTCTTCCAGCCGAAGGGCGGAGCGCTGCTGCTCTTCTACAAGGTCGGCCCGAGCCCGAGCAAATGGTGGGGCATGCTGCGCAACTCGACCGACGGCGGGCGCACGTGGAGCGATGCGCGACGCCTGCCGGATGGGATTCTCGGTCCGATCAAAAACAAGCCCGTGCAGCTTGCGAATGGCGACATCCTTTGCCCGACGAGTTCCGAGGACGCGGGCTGGCGCGTGCATTTCGAGCGCAGCAGCGATGGCGGTGCGAATTGGTCCAAGACCGACGCGGTGAACGACGGCAAGGTCATTGGCGCGATCCAGCCGAGCATTCTTTTCCCCGGCGGCGAAAAGCTGCTCGCGATCGGACGCACGAAGCAGGCGCACATTTTCCGCATCGCGTCCGACGACGGTGGAAAGTCGTGGGGCGAGATGTCGCTGACGGCGCTGCCGAATCCGAACTCCGGCACGGACGCTGTGACCCTGCGCGACGGGCGGCATCTGCTCGTTTATAATCACACGGCGAAGGGCCGCACGCCGCTGAATCTCGCCGTCTCGCGCGATGGCGTGGTTTGGGAGGCGGCGCTCACGCTGGAGACTGTGCCGGGGGAATACAGCTATCCTGCGATCATCCAGACCGGCGACGGGCTCGTGCATATCACTTACACTTGGAAGCGGCAGCGCGTGCGCCACGTGGTCATTGATCCCGCGCAATTGAAGTCGCAGCCAATGATGGGTGGCACGTGGCCGTGAATTCCAGGAGCGAGGCAGCCATCAGCGTCCGGTGTTTGGCTCATTTTGGCTGAACAAACAGTTTCCTGAAACGCCTCCGGACGGATACTAGAAATCCCGCTCGGCACCCCGGCCGAGGCAACCCCTTTCATAAGAGAAGTGCGCATACCCTGTCCCCAATGCAAAAGACCGTTCCGATGGACGCTGAAAAAGTGTCCCCGTTGCTCGCGGTCAAATGAAAACCGGCCCGCGATGATTTTCATCAAGGTGGTGGCCTTGGTGACGATCTTTGTCGCCATCTGGTTTACGGTCCGGTTTTTCATCAAGGCGTACGACAAGGCCTCGGGTGTGGTCGATCAGATCTCGGGCTCGCCCGGCGGGTAGTCGCTGACGGCAGGGCTTTTTCGTGGAACCGTCGGGGAAGTGCTTCCCGGCGCACTTTTTTCCCTTGGGGGCGTTGGTCGTGGCGAGCGCATGGATCGTCCGTGAGGGGCAGGTGCGATTTATTTTTCCATTTTTGGAAAAAATCCCGCCGCGGCGTGTAACAAAACCGTTCGGGAGGTGTATCCGAATGCAGGAACAAGAATTCCGATGCAAACTTTCGATCTTAACGAAGCTCCGATCATTCCGCCGCATTGTCTGTGGTTGGCCGGGTTGCTTTTGGAATCAGGAAGCCGGGCGAGTGCCGGATTGCCGCGCTTATACAGGGCGCGGCCTACGGCGGGGAACCGCCTGGCAATGGGGGACAAGGTGCCCGGTGCGTGGGGCGCACCGGGCACCGACCTCATGCTGGAGAGGGCAGCCGGGACGGCGTTGCTCTGGGCGGGAGAAGCCGGGACGGCGGCGGTGAATTCGCAAACGACTGTGGGCAGCATATCGCTGCATTTGCATCGGTATCTGCTGGCAGGCGCGGTTCCACGGGAAGGAGTGCCATGCGCGGAAGTCCGTGATCCGTCACTCCCATCGGAGGCTGGGAGGTCTCCGATGAAAGCCGTGGCCGTTGCGCACATGGTGCCCGTTGAACCGGCCCTGACCCATGCCGGAGCAGCCATCGCGGCCGGACAAGTCGCACCTTCCAAGCTAAAGGTCCAATTCATCCCAAAGCCGGATCCGTGGAATGGCGCTCCAGCGGGCGGGGGAAACGGCTTGAAGGGAGGCAGGCCGATTAGCTTTTGCAGGAGGATCGTCACATTCTCGCCTGCTTCGATTCCGGGCCGCTGAGTTTGGGGGAATCCACTCCCCTCCGTGCGCGGCAGGAGGTTTCCCGGTTTTGAAAACGGGTTTTCTCAAATTGGGAGGTCTGGTTTCGAGGGAAGAGGTGCCGAGGGCCCGAAGATCCCGAGTGAGGTTCAAGGTGTTGCCCCTTCTTGATTTCGTCGGACGCCGCCCGGGCGCCGTGGCGGAGGCGTGCGGGGCGGGCGTATGGGGATTGATCCCGCCGGGTGTTTCTGTGAATCGTGATCCATGAGCGAGGCAAGAAACATCCACTTTCCGACGACACGCTGGACGCTCATGTCGCGTCTGCACAGCGCGGATGCGGTGGTGGCGCGCAGGGCTTTGGAAGATGTGGTCGCGCAATATCGCTACACGCTCTACGCGTATATCCGCCGCAGGGGGCTCGGGCACCACGATGCCGAGGACGCGCTGCATGATTTCCTCGTGAAGCTGCTGAACGCCCACAGTCTGGAGGCGGCCGATGCGACGCGTGGCCGCCTGCGTGGATTTCTCGGCACAGCGCTTGCGCGGTTTCTGGCGAACTGGCACCGCGACGAGGCGAGGCGCGGGAGGGTCGCCCAGGAATTGCCAGGGACTGACGCGAGCGGCGAGGAGGTGCGCTATGGAAATGAGCAGTTCAGCGTGGAGGACACGCCGCAGCGGGTCTTTGAGCGAAAGTGGGGCCACGCTTTGATGAGTCACGTGATGGTGCAGTTGAAGACACAGTGCGAGGAGCAGGGGAAGGGAGCGCTCTTTGCCGCGCTGCACCCTGTGCTGCTCGCGGGAGGGAGCCTGCGCGGGCACGATTCGGCAGGGATCGCCGCACGCCTCGGGATGAGCGAGGGCGCACTCCGCGTCGCGCTGAACCGTCACTTGCGCGAATACCGGACGATTCTGGAGGCAGAGGTGCGGCAGACTGTCGAGAATCCCAACGAAGTGGCGGATGAAATTGCATACCTCATGGCGGTATTTAGCCCCGTGTCTGGCAATCGCGACGCGCCGCGGGGCGGGGCGGCGTGTAATTGATCTGCATGCTGCACGCGCCGTGAACGAACTGCAGGGTGCGCAGACTTCAGTGACGTGCCCTTGAATCGTCGCAGGCTTTGACGCGGACACCGGTTTCCTGTCCACTCCGCGCTCCACATCCCCATGAGATTTTCCGTAATCCTCGCCTGCGCCGCTGCTCTTTGCCTCTTCACCGCGTGCGAAAAAAAGTATGCGCTCTCGGAGGACCGCGGCAAGGCGGAGCACGTCATCGTGATGGTTTGGGACGGCATGCGGCCCGATCTCGTCAGCGAACAGAACACCCCCAACCTCTGGGCGCTCGCGCAGCGCGGGGTGTTTTTTGCAAATCATCATCCCGCGTTTCCATCCACGACCGAAGTGAACGGCACGGCACTCGCGAGCGGTCTCATGCCGGCGCACAGCGGCATCATCGGTAACAGCGAGTTCCGCCCGGCGCTCGATCCACGCAAACCCGTGCATACGGAGGAGCCCGAAACGGTCCGCAAAAATGACGAATTGACGCACGGGAAACACATCGCCGGAGCGACCGTGGCCGAGACCGTGCAGCAGGCCGGCTTCCGGACCGCTGTGGCCGGGACGAAGGCCGTGGCGATCCTGCAGGACCGTGCGGACGTGCGGACATCGAAGGCCGCGCGGGAATCCGTGGGTGTCTTCGCCGGAAAAAGCGCGCCGTCGGAAGCGGCGAATGCGATCAGAGCGGCGCGTGGTGATTTCCCCAAGAGGATCCAGTTTCCCAACACCGAGCAGGATCGCTGGACGACGGACGTGCTCACCGGCGAACTGTGGAAGGCGGGCGTGCCAAAATACTCCGTGCTTTGGATGAGCGATCCCGATTTCTCCCAGCACGCCTTCTCGCCGGGTGCGCCCGAGGCGCTCACCGCGCTGCGCGGTTCGGACGGGCATCTCGGCCTCGTCATTGCCGCGCTGAAGGAAAAAGGTGTACTCGATAAGACGGACATCTTCGTGGTGTCGGATCACGGCTTCTCGACGATCTCGGCCGGTGCCGATCTGGTGAAGCTTCTCAACGACGCGGGACTGCGCGCGCACCGTTCATTCTCGTCGCCGCCGGAGAAGGGCGAAATCATCATCGTGGGCACTGGCGCGACCGCACTGATCTACGTGATCGGCCACGATGCGGAGACTGCGGCCCGCGCGGTGAAGGCGCTGCAGGGCGCGCCGTCGAGCGGCGTCATCTTTTCGCGCGAGAAAATCGAAGGCACATTCCCGCTCAGCGCGGCCGGTGTGGATTCGCCCGATGCGCCGGATATCGTCGTGGCCCCGCGCTGGAGTGCGGAAAAGAATGCGTTCGGCGTGCCCGGCACGCTCATCCACGACGGCGCGCGAAAATTTGGCGCGGGCATGCACGGCTCGCTCAGTCGCTTCGACCAGACGAACACGCTGGTCGGTGCCGGACCGGACATCCGCGCCGGCGTCCGCAGCGAGCTGCCCTCGGGTAATATTGATGTCGCGCCCACGGTGCTGTGGCTCATGGGCATCCGCCCGCTGGCAAAACTCGATGGCCGCGTGCTCTTCGAGGCCATCCGTGATCGCCAGCCAGAACCTGCGAAGCCCGAGGAAAAACGGCTCGAGGCCGCGTCCGATCTCGGTGCTGTCCGCTGGATGCAATACCTCCGCACGGTGACGTATCAGGGCTCGACGTATCTGCTCGAAGGCAACGGCGAGCAGGTGGCGAAGTAGCCGGCCTTCCTCCGGCTCAGCCGGAGTGCCCGCGCAGCAGTGACCAGAAATACGGACCGAG
>JBDSAR010000735.1:0-2479 GCA_039922035.1 Chthoniobacteraceae bacterium | reverse complement strand
GGGCTGCACACCACCGTGCTGCGCCGCGAGCCGTTCCATGTCGTGCTGCCCGCCGCTCATCCGCTCGCAAAAAAACGCGACGTGCCGTGGCGCGCACTTGCGGGTGAGCCGCTCGTGATCCTCGCGCGCCGCGAAGGCGTCGGCCTGCACGATGCGATCCTCACCGCGTGCCAGCGCGCGAAATTCACGCCGCGGCTCGTCCACACGCCGAGCGTCATTCACACCGTGCTCAGCTACGTCGAGTCCGGCGCGGGCATCGGAATCATCCCGGACAGCATCGCCGCCCTCGGAGCAGGAGGACCGCTGATTTTCCGCGCGCTCGTGCCGATGCAGGCGATCGAACTGGTAATGGTCTGGGCCGACGCCTGCACCTCCCCGGCGGCCACGGCCTTCCGCGCGCTCGTCGCGGAATGGCTGAAAGCAAAGAAGCTCTGGATGAATTGAACCCGGCCCGGCTCGCTCCGCCCTCGGCTACTTTTGCGGCCGTATCCCGAGGAGAAATGCGAGCAGGTCGTTCAGTTCGGCAGGCGGGATGAGTTCGCCGAATGTGGGCGGCATGAGCGAGGTCTCGGTTTCCTTGCGCTCAGAGATGTCGGCGATCGTGATTCGTGTCTCCTGACCGGCGGCGTCCGCAAGCACGAGCTGCGCGCCTTCCTCGCGGCGAGGGAGGCCGCCGACTACGGAGCCATTTTTCAAAGTGATCACGTTCATGCGGAATGCGCGATCCACATTGCGATTTGGATCGAGAATGTCTTCGAGCAGGCGGTCGGGGCCGCGGCCGCCGATACCGTCGAGCTGCGGGCCGAGCACGCCGCCTTTGCTCTCGATGGCGTGGCACACGGCGCAGTTGCGTGCGAAAACATCGGCACCGCGCACGGTGCTGGCCTTCGCGGGATCAAACGTCTTGCTGCGCGTGGCGATCAGTTTGTCGAGTTCGGCGTTTGCGGGTGGGAGATTCGCGGTGAGCGCGGCGATGCGCGCATCAAGATCGGGAATCTTCGCGGCCTTGAGACGATCGCCGAGCGCCTTGTCGCGCAGAAGGCTCGTTGGAGCCTTGCCGTCCTTGCACGCAGCGAGGAGTGCTTCACCGCCCTCGCGCGAACCGGCGAGGGCCGTCGCGAAGGACAGTTGCAGGCGATGCGGCGCGGCGCGCATCGCGGTGCTGATCGCGGCGATGGCGGCGGGTGATTTTGTATCGGCGAGAACCGTGGCGAATTTTCCTCGAAGCGCGGAAGGCGCGGTCGTGTCCGTGACGATGGCGGTGATTTGCGGCAGAGCCGCTTCCGCGTTGTTGCCGAGCAGTGCGCGCGCGGCGGCGGTGCGTGTGTCGGTGTCCGTCGTGGAGGTGAATGCGACTTTCGCGAGTGCCGGCTCGAAGCCCGTGAGCTTCAGCGTGCGGATCAGATCCGCGGCGGTCTGCATCCGTCGTGAAGCGTTCGGCGGCTCGGTGAGCTTGAGTTCGGAGAGTTCCGGCTCGAAGCGCGCGATGGCGAGCCATGCGTAGGCGGTGCCGGTGTTGGCATCGGTGATTTCGATCACGCCGCGCTTGCCGGCGTAGTTGGAAAGCTCCCACGCGATTTTTTGCGCGATGTCGCTGCGTGGCGGCGCTGCTTCGCGCAGTACAGCGTTGGTCTGTGAATCGCGGAGGCGGACCAGGTTTGTCTTCGCAGCCGGTTGGCCCGGTGAGCCGTCGTGGCCGCAGAGGAAAAAGCTGAGCGTGGCGGGCAGCGTGAACGCGGGCGAGCGCAGGGTGCCGGTGAGTTTTTCGCCGTGCGGGAAGCTGGACATGAAGGCGACGGTTTTTCCATCGGCGCACTTGCGTTGCTCGAAGGCCCACGGATTTGCGGACGGCGGCACGCCATCCACGGGTGAATTGATCCAGACGACCGCGGGCTCGTTCGCGGAGAGGAGCGCGGTGACGACTTGCGGCCCCCACGAGCGCAAAGTCGCGCCCGGTGCGATGCCGCGCTGATCAAGCGCGGAGAGGAGTGCGTCGAGTCCGGCGGCGAGATCTTCGGGACTCTTGCCGAGCTTCCGTTGCGCTAGCGCAAAGAGCGCTTCGAGTTTTTCGGCGGAGACGTTGCGCGCGAGTGTCGGCAGGTGATTTGCGAAAAGCACGCCGGAGAAGTCCTCGTGGCTCTCGAAAAACTTCATGCGGAATTCCGCGGACGCTTCGCCCGATGCGGCGAGGAGCAGATCGAGCACGAGCGCGCGATCCTCTGCGCCCTGCGCGTCGAGCGCGAAGCTGGCGAGGACGGCGGGATCGCGGAGCTGGTTGCGCAGCGCGATGCGCGTGGCGTGAATGAGGTGATCGTCGTCGGGTGCGGTCGAACGCAGCAGTGCAATGAGCGGGGTGACATTTTCCGTGGCGGGTTGCGCGGCGAGGACTTCCGCGGCGCAGCGGCGGACGAGGGCGTCGGGATCGTTCAGTGCGCCGCGGGTGGTCTCAAGGAGCGGCGACATTCCTGTCGCCGGGGTG
>JBDSAR010000734.1:0-4144 GCA_039922035.1 Chthoniobacteraceae bacterium | reverse complement strand
TGCGGGCGTTGCACCAGATCAGCGCCGCGTTTTTCTCCCGTGCCGCGGCGACACACGCATTGAGCAGCGCCTTGCCAAATCCCGCGCCGCGTACTTCCGGCAGCGTGGCCATCCCGCGGAGCTGCATTGTCGGCGACACCTCCGGCTGCGCCGGAAACGGCGCGAGGTAGATCGAGGCGACGCCGACGAGCGCCTCGCCGTCGAACGCGCCGAAATGCAGCGTGCCCGGCGCATCGTCGCCATCAAACACCGCCGTCTCGCGCGGAAATCCCGGTCGGAGCACAGGCCAGCGCACGGCGATCGTTTCGGAGGAGGAAATCGTGCGGATCATTCCCGTTTCCGCGCGACGATGCGCTCGACGTATTTTGCGAGCAGGTCGAATTCGAGATTCACCCGCTCGCCCTTTTTTCGCGCGGCGAGATTCGTCACCTCGCGGGTGTGCGGGATGATCCAGCACACGAAGCTCGCATCTTTCACCTCGGCGACCGTGAGGCTGATGCCATCCACCGCGATGCTGCCCTTGAACGCGACGTACTGCGCGAAGTCCGCGGGCAGCGCGACCTCGAGTCGGAAGTCCGCGCCGTGCGGCGAGAAGTCGAGCACCTTCGCGGCTGTGTCCACGTGGCCCTGCACGAAATGTCCGCCGAGCTTCGCGCCCGCGCCGAGTGCCGGTTCGAGGTTCACCTTTGTCCCGGTCGAAAGCGCGCCGAGGTTCGTGAGGCGCAGCGTTTCCGCGAGGAGATCAAAGGACACGCGCTCGCCATCGCGCACGGTGACGGTGAGGCAGCAGCCGTTCACCGCGATGCTGTCGCCGATCTTCGCGGATGGCCCCGTCGCGGGCGCGCGCAGCGTGAGGCGCGCGCTTTCGCCCGTGCGTGAGAGCGAGACGATCTCGCCTGTTTCGATGACCAGTCCGGTGAACATGCCGCGAGGCTACCCGAAGATGTGCCAGCGCGAAAAGAACAGGATGCCGATGAGCGCGAGGAACGGCAGCAGGATCGGCAGCGCGAACCGCACGACGTAGCCGAGGAAGGTCGGCGTCTTCACTTTCGCGTGCTCGGCGATGGCCTTCACCATGAAGTTCGGCCCGTTGCCGATGTAGGTCATCGCGCCGAAGAAAACCGCGCCGAGCGAAATCGCCTCAAGCGTCCCGGCGTGTGCCGATGCGAATGTGTGAATGTCCGCGACATTTTCCATCGCGAGATGCTGCTGCCCGAGCGCCGTCGCGAGGAATGCGAGATACGTCGGCGCATTGTCGAGCGCTGCGGAAAGTGCGCCGGTCGCCCAGTAAAATGCATGCGCGCTGGCGAGCGGCGGCGGGTTGCCTTGCAGGTAGTGCAGCGCGGGCGTCATCGTGATGAAGATGCCGATGAAGAGCCACGCGACCTCCTTCACGGGCTCCCATGCGAAGTTATTTGCCTCGTGAATGTCGCGCTTCGTCGTGAACCACGAGCCGAGCGCGGCGGCGGCCATCACGCCCTCGCGCCAGCCGAGTGGGAACATGAGCACGGCGAAAAGAATCAGGCCGAGGAAAAGGAGATTGTGCATCCCGCGAAAGCTCCACGTCTCGTGCGCAGTCTCCGCATCGCGCACTTTCTGCGGAGCGCGGAGAAAGTTCACGCGATCAAACACCGCGAAGATCGCGATGAGCCCCGCGACGGCGACAGCCCACGCCTGCCAGCAATGCGTGAGCACCCACCAGAACGGCACGCCTTTCAGGTAGCCCATGTAGAGCGGCGGATCCCCGATGGGCGTGAGGCAGCCGCCGACATTGCTCACGATGAAAATGAAGAACACGACGTGAAACGCGGTGATGCGATATCTGTTCATCCGAATCCACGGACGGATGAGAAGCATGGACGCGCCCGTCGTGCCGATGACATTTGCGAGCACCGCACCGATCGCGAGGAAGATGCAGTTCACCGCCGGCGTCGCCTCTCCCTTCACGCGGATGTGGATGCCGCCGCTCACGACGTAGAGCGAAGCGATGAGCGCGATGAACCCCGCGTATTCCTCCAGCGCATGCAGCAGCGGCGCAAATGTGGCGCCGGTGAACCACTGACAGGCCCCGCTGATCACCGCGAGCCCGAGCGCGATGATCGGATACCGCCGGTGCCAGAATTTTGGAAACGCGATCGGTCCGAGCGCGATGCAAAGCAGCAGCAGCGCAAACGGCGCGATGAGCCACACGGGAGTGGGAGCGGTGGTGGCGGAGGCGAGAATCACGGGTCAGTGCAGCGGCATGTCATACACGGGGAAGGCGCGCAGCTCTCCGCCGGGCCAGTAGAAGCATTTCTCAAAGTTAAAAATGTTCCGCCTTGGCACGTAGTCCAGCCGCTTCGGGATGCCCGCGTAGTTCGCATCGTACACACTGAAGCGCATCCCGCCGTCAGCGAGCCTCTCGGCGTGATACACGAGCACGACGTGGTTCATGTGCGGGAATTTCGCGAGATACATCGCGCGCACCTTGCCGCGGCTCACCGCCGCGAAAAGCTGTTCCGCATACCAGCCCTGCAGCAGCCGCGTGACGGGGCTCCCCATGCGCCAGTTCCCCACCCGCAGGTAGGTGAGCAGCCAGTTCCCCAGTTCGCCGCGGATGATTTTTTCGTGCTGCCGCGAAAATGCCCACAGGTCCGCGTAGCCGGGAAAGGTGATGCGCTCCCTGCGCCACATCCAAGGCGGAATCCAGAAGAGCGCACGCACCTTTGCGCGGTATTCCTCATCCGAGAGGCGCGGCTGCCCCGGCTCGAAGCGCGCGAATTTCCAAAACTGCATCGCCGACCGCGTGAACAGGAAGCAGGCGTGCGTCGCCATGTCCGACTTCGCCTTGGCACCCATGTGCAGCTTGCCGTCGTGCGTGACGCTGTAGTTCATCACCGTGTCATTGGAGAATGCGAACGCATCGCGCCGCGGATCGAACTCGCGCGCGAGCAGTGCGGACGTGAGTGCGAGAAAAATGGCGGCGGCGCGGAACATGGCGCGCAGTTCCTAGCACACATCCCGCACTTGCCAACTGTCCGCGCTCACGGCGTGAGCTTCGCAAGCGGTGTGTGCACCTTGCGATTTTTGAAAAAGGGCACGCGGT
Organism: Chthoniobacteraceae bacterium; assembly: GCA_039922035.1. Lineage (GTDB taxonomy): Bacteria > Verrucomicrobiota > Verrucomicrobiia > Chthoniobacterales > Chthoniobacteraceae > SXWH01. The sequence goes on along the minus strand of JBDSAR010000734.1, from coordinate 1,059 downwards.
GTTTTTACCCGCGCGGCGTGACGAGCGTCTGGTAGAGGTCGGCGGTGCGCTTGGCGATGGCGGGCCAGCCGAAATGTTCTTCCACGCGCTTGCGTCCGGCGGCGGCCATGCGGGCGCGCAGGGCGGGGTCGGCCATCAGGATGTTGACGCGCGCGGCGAGGTCGGCGGCGAACTGCGCGGGGTTCACGGCCTCGAACGGCGATTCCTTCATCTGCTCCAGCGGGACGAGGAAGCCGGTCTCGCCTTCGACGACGACTTCCTTGATGCCGCCGACGGCGGTGGCGACGACGGCGGTCTCGCAGGCCATTGCCTCGAGATTGATGATGCCGAAGGGCTCGTAGATGGACGGACAGCAGAAGACGGCGGCGTGGCTGTAGAGTTCGATTTTCTCCGTGTTGCTCACCATCGCATCAATCCACACGACGCTGCCGTGCTTCGCCTGCGCGGCGGCGACGGCAGCTTTCATTTCTGCGGCGATCTCGGGCGTGTCGGGCGCGCCGGCGCAGAGGACGATCTGGAAGCCGCGATCCATTTTCTCGATGGCGCGGACGAGGTGAACGATGCCCTTTTGCCGGGTGATACGGCCGACGAAAAGCACATACGGTTCGCGCGGGTTCACGCCGTATTTCTCCAGCGCGGCGGTGGTGTTCACGCGGCGGTATTCGTCGAGGTCAATGCCGTTGTGGATCACCGGCACGCGCTCGGGCGCGACATTGAAAAGGCGCAGGATGTCGTCGCGGGTCTCGCGCGAGACGGCGATGACGGCGTCGGCCATCTCCATGGCGGTCCTTTCCACCCAGCAGGAAAAATCGTAGCCGCCGTGGAGCTGTTCGCGCTTCCACGGGCGCAGCGGCTCGAGCGAATGGACGGTGAGGACGAGCGGGATGCCGTAGTTGAGCTTCGCGAGGATGCCGCCGAAGTGCGTGTACCAGGTGTGCAGATGGACGAGGTCGGCATCGATGTTCGTGGTGTTCCAGTCCACGCCGCGCTGCACGGCAGCGAAGACGGAGTGCAGCGGCTTCGGCGCGGTGTAGCCGGAGGTGTCGCAGCCGAAACCGG
>JBDSAR010000733.1:0-2203 GCA_039922035.1 Chthoniobacteraceae bacterium | reverse complement strand
TCGTCGCGCGTGATGGACTTCACGCTCTCGGGTGTCGTGAACTTCCCATACGGATGTTCGCCGAAGAGCGTCGCGCTCATCAGCTTTCCAACCAGCGCGTGCGGCTCCTTCTTTTGCGCGGTGAGCGAGGAATACGTGCGCTTCTGCGCCTTCGCAAATTCCTCCTGTGCGAACACCGGATGGATGACCGCGTCGGCAAAAAGTTCGAGCAGCGGGTCGGTGATCTTCGTCAGCCCGCTTGTGCTCACGCTGATTGCGTCCGCGCCCGCGCCGGCTTCAAGCGTCGCGCCGAGCGAGTCCACGGCTTTGGCAAAAGTGAGTGCGTCGCGCGTGGCGGTGCCGCGGTTTAGCAGGCTCGCGACGAATCCAGCAGTGCCGGATTTTCCGTCGCCGTCGAGCGCATCGCCGGCCTTGATCACGAGACGCATGGTGATCGTCGGCTTTCGGTCATCCTCGATGACGAAGACCTTGAGGCCGTTTGGCAGAACCTTGGTGACATAATCTGGAAATGCCGCCTCGGGCGCAGGGCCGGGCTCGGGTTTTTTTGTGCGGTCAATATCGGCATGCGCGGTGAAGGCGAATGCAGTGAGCAGGAGTGGGAGAAAGTGTCGCATGATGAGCATCGGAAAAGATTGTGGTTACTTCGTGTCGCCGCTCTTGGGTTCCGCAGCGGGGTAGTGGAGGACGTGGACTTTGTCCGTGAGGAAATATTTCTTCGCGACACGCTGCAGATCCTCGCGCTTCACGGCGAGGTAATGGTCGAGCTGCTTGTTCACCTCCGCGGTGCCGCCCTCGAAGACATGCGCGTTTGCGAGATTTTTCGCACGTGCGAGCATCGCGCCGTTCTGGTTTGCGAGTTCGGATTCCTTCTGGTTCAGCGCCTTTGCAAACTCCTCCCCAGTCACGCCGTCGGCCTTCACTTTTTCCACCTCCTCGGAGATGAGCGCGTCCAGTTTTTCCAGAGTCGTGCCCGCGATGCCCGTGGCGAATACGCCTACGATGCCGGTCAGCTCGAAAAGTTCAGGAAATGCCTCGGCGTTCAGCGCGACCTGCTCCTTGTCCACGAGGCGGCGGTAAAGTCGTGAGCTGCGTCCGCTCGCGAGGATGTTTGCGAGCAGGTCGAGCGCGTGCGAATCCGGGTCGCGCTCACTGCACGCGTGCCACACGTGCAGGGTCGCGTTCAGCGGCGTCTTCTCCTCCTTCACCACGAGCTTCTGCGGGCCGACGGGATCGGTAAGCATGAACTTCGGACGCGCCGGTTCCGCGCCTTTCGGGATGCCGCTGAAATAATCCGCCACGAGCTTCTTCGTCTCCTCGATATTGATGTCGCCCGCGATGGCGAGCGTCGCGTTGTTCGGCACATACCACGTTTTCCAAAAGGCGCGGAACTCCTCGATCTTGGCCTGGTCAATGTATTGCACCGAGCCGATGGGCGTCCACGCGTAGGGCGTGTCCTTGAGCACGAACCCGACGAGCTTCTCGAAGAGCGAGCCGTACGGCTGGTTGTCATAGCGCATCGAGCGCTCTTCCTTGACGACTTTGCGCTGCGTCTCGACGCCGGTCTCGTCAATGCGGTTGTGCATCATCCGCTCGCTCTCGATCCAGAGCGCGAGCTTCAGTTGGTTACTCGGCAGGCTCAGGAAGTAGTCCGTTTTGTCAAAGCCAGTGCTCGCGTTCAGATTTCCGCCAGCGCCGGACACGAGCTTGTCAATCGTCCCGCGCGGAATGTTGTCGCTGCCCTCGAACATGAGGTGCTCGAAAAAGTGGGCGAAGCCCGTGCGGTCCGGGCGTTCGTTCTTCGAGCCGACATGATACAGCACGTAGCTCGCGACCACTGGTGCGGCGTGATTTTCATGGAGGATCACATGCAGCCCATTCGGGAGATCGTATTCGGTGAAAGTGAGCGGCTTCAACGCGGAGTGCGGCGCTTCGGCGAATGCGTGCAGCGCGAACGCGCAGGAGAGGAGCAGGGGTTTGAGCATGGCGGCGGATGAGACACAGCGCGGCGCGTTTTGTTCAAGCATGGAAGCGGATGGAGCGCCGCGCTTGCGTCGCCGCGCGTGTGTGCTTTCCTCACGGGCCAATGTCCAAAAAACCTGTTGTCCTCATCATCCGCGACGGCTGGGGCGTGAATCCCGGAGGCCGCGCGAAGGCGGTTGAAAACGGTGACGCCACACTGCTCGCGCGCACGCCGTTTCACGAT
>JBDSAR010000732.1:0-3439 GCA_039922035.1 Chthoniobacteraceae bacterium | reverse complement strand
CGGGATTTGAATTCCCCGTCACTGCGGGCTCGGAAAATTTGCTTCGAAAACCGTGGGATTTTCACCGGTGCGGCTAAATACACTTGATGCCAGACCCTTCCCAACCTGTTCCGCCGTCGGCGGAGTTTATCGGCCATGTCACGCGGGCGCAGCGGGTGTTGCATGCGTTCATCCTCTCGATGGTGCGCAATGCGGCGGATGCGGATGATGTGCTGCAGGAGACGAACATCGTGCTGTGGCGGAAGGCGGGGGAGTTTGATCCGACGCGGGAATTCATGCCGTGGGCGATGCGTTGCGCGCAGTGGCAGGCGATGGCACATTTGAAGAAAAGGCAGCGCTCGCGGGTTACGTTCGACGATGAATTGCTTGCGCTCGTGGCCGATGAGGCGGTGGCGGAATTCACGGAGGCGGATGCCCGGCGCGTGGCGCTGGCGGGATGTTTGCAGAAATTGCCGGACGAACAAAGGGCGCTGATTGCTCAGCGCTATGAGCCAGGCGGTTCGGTGAATGAAATGGCTGCGGAGCGTGGTTCGACTCCGAAGGCGCTGTCGGAAATGCTCCGGCGCATCCGGCATAGCCTGATGCTTTGCATTGAGCACACCATCGCAAAGGAGGCACGCGCATGAACTGGCGTCCGTCTGATGAACTTGAGGAGCTGCTCAACGGTCTCGCCGACGAGATGCTCAGCGAACCCGGCGAGGCGCGGCTCGCGGAAATCCTGCGCGGCGATGCAGCGGCGAGGGCGCATTACCGGAAGTGGATGGCGATGCACTCGGCGCTGACGTGGGATTACGCGGCGTCCGCTCCGGAGGTCACGGCTACGGAGAGCGGCATGGCGCGCACGCGCTGGTGGCGGAATGCGTATGCCCTTGCGGCTGCACTTGCGGTGCTTGCTGCAATTGGTGCGTTCTTTTTTCCGCGCACGGCTGCATCGTCGCGGGACATCGTGAGTCTCGAAAATGTGAGCGGCGCGGTGTCGTGGAGCGATGGAGCCGGGGTGCCGAACTCGGCTTTGAAAAATGGTGCGGCGCTCACGGAGGGCACGCTGACGGTGGAGGGCGAAGGCGCGTCGGCGCAGATGCGTTTTGCCGACGGCACGCTCATCACTTTCCCCGGCGATTCCGAGGTGGCGTTTTCCGATGACGGGCAGAAGCGACTCGTCCTGCGCCGCGGGACTTTCACCGCGCAGGTGACGCCTCAGCCGCGCGGCAAGCCGATGCTCGTGCGCACAGCGACCGCAGAGATGGAAGTGCTGGGCACGGTCTTCGCGGTGTCCGCGGAGGCGGGCGATACGTCGCTGAATGTGGAGAGCGGTCGTGTGAAATTGCGTCGGCTCGTGGACGGCAAGGACATCGAGGTCGCGAGTCAGCAGAGTGTCGTGGCATCGCTGGACGCAAAATCGGTGATGAATCCGAGTGGACCGGCAACGTGCCCCGCGACGTGGCACCGCACTTTCGACACTCCGCCGCCATCGAGCAGCAAGGGCGAATGGTTCGCGCCGGGCGAGGGCGTTCCCGGTCGTGTGCTCGCCGTACCTTACGTCGCGGGGCGTGCGGGCGACGGCACGCCGCACATCTTCCACGGCATCAGCGCCCGTGCGCCGCAGAATGAACCGAGAGCCTATGTGAGTGTGAGCGCGGAGAGTGTGGTGCGACTGCGATTTCGTATGAAAGAGCCGAGCACGGTGAAGGTCTTCGTCTCCTGCCAGCGCGAGGGCGGCACGTTCGGGGGAAATTTCGAGGGTGCGGTCCCATCGCCCGCTCCGGATGCCGAGGGCTGGCGCGTCGCGGAGTTGCCACTCGCATCGTTCAAACCGCTCATCGGTGACCGCTACACCGTCAGCGCCGGCACGCGGGTCTTTCTCACGCTCGTGCACAGCATCGACCGCGACGCCGGATTGGAAGTCGCCGAAATCAGCATCGCTCCACACCAACCATGAGCACCTCCGTCCCCCAGACAATTTCCCGCCGCCGCTTTCTGCGCGCCGCGGGCGTCACGCTCGCGCTGCCATTTCTGCCGTCGCTCGGGTGGCGGGCGTTTGGTCAAAGCGCGGCGGCGGCAAAAGTGCCGAAGCGCTTCGGCTTCATCTACACGCCGAATGGCTACAATCAGAAGACGTTCATCCCCGCACAGACCGGCGCGGACTGGCAACTCACGCCGGCGCTGGAGCCGCTGGCGAAAGTGAAGGGCGACGTGACGCTCGTCACCGGGCTCGACCGCGCGTTCGTGCCGGGCACGGGCGTGCATGCGCAGTGCGGCTCGTGCTGGCTCACGAGTTCGCCGCCGAGTCAGACACTCGATGGCGGCTTCCCCACGAACATCTCGCTCGACCAGCTCATCGCACGCGAGATTGGTGGCGATACCGCGCTGCCGTCACTCGAACTCAGCACGAACGATTTTGCCGACAACAAGGAGACGAAATATTTCGAGAGCATCTCGTGGTATGGGCCGGGCTACGCGGCGAACACGGAAAAAAATCCCCGCGATGTCTTCCGGCGTCTCTTCGGCCAGGCGCAGGGCGATGCGACGCAGCGCAGCGTGCTCGATACCGTGCTCGCCGATGCGACATCGCTCCGCACACGCCTCGGTCGCGATGACCAGACGAAGCTCGACGAATATCTCACGTCCGTGCGCGAGACCGAACGCCGCATTCAGCTCGCGGAGCGCGCCGCAGCACGCATCGGCAAGCCGCCGCTGCCCGAGCCGAAGGGCATCCCCGAGCAGCGCGCCGACTACCTGCGCGTGATGGGCGACCTGATGGTCCACGCGTTCGCGCTCGACCTCACGCGCGTCGCGACACTCGTCGTGGACCCGGAGCGCTGGGACAGCCCGCGCATGTTTCACGGCATCTTCGACAAGCCGCAGAATCACCACGTCCTCACGCACACGAAGGGCGACGAGGCGAAGGACAAGCTCACGCAGATCGACCGCTTCCACGTCGCGCAGTTCGCCTACGTGGTGGAGAAGCTGAAGAGCATGCGCGAGGGCGACGGCACGCTGCTCGACAACACCACGCTCGTGATGGGCAGCGGCATCAGCGACGGCGACTCGCACAATTACCACGACCTCGAAGTCCTGCTCGCTGGCGGCGCACTGAAGCGCGGCCATTTCCACTACGAAGGCGAACGCCCGCTCGCCGACCTCTGGCTCACGCTCGCGCACCGGGCCGGTGTGAAGCGCGAGCGTTTCGCCGACAGCACAGGCACGCTGAAGGAGGTGCTCGCGTGAAAATTTTCCACACCGCTCTCATGGCGAGTGCAGCGCTGATTTTCACCGCGCAAAATCTGCATGCGGCAGAACCCGGTCCCGCGCTCACGGCGCTCGGTGCGAAGTATGGGCCGAGCTGGGCCTTCAAGGTGCCATATCTCTCCATCAAGGCAGAGTCGCCGCTGAGCGAGGACGCTTGGAAGGAAATCGCGGCGCTCGGGACGAAGGCGGT
>JBDSAR010000731.1:0-12656 GCA_039922035.1 Chthoniobacteraceae bacterium | reverse complement strand
CTTTTTCCCCGCGATACACGATGCGCCATAGCCGCCCGCGCTCGCGGTCGCGACCCGGATGCGTGAGCGGGACTTCGTAGTGGCCGATGATTTTGTTGTAGAAATCCGCGACGTAGAGCGCGCCGTCTGGGCCCCAGCTCAGGTCCACCGGGCGGAACCACGGGTCGTCGGTGCTCAGGAAATCGGGCATCTCCTTTCCCTTCGACGATGAGCCGTGCCAGGTGATCGCGTCGTGATTGATGCGGCTCGTCTGCACGTTGCCGACGAACATGTGGTCCTGCCATTCCGCGGGCCACGCGGGATCGCACACGTAGATCGGCGCGCAGATCGCGGTGCTGCCGTGCGAGTGCGTGATCGTCTGCGGGCCAAAGCCGAGGCCATCGTGCGGCTTGCCGAAGCTCGGGTAATACGCGCCGCGCAGGAGCTGGTAGATCGGCGAGCTGTGGCAGTCGGCGCTGAAGAGGTTGCCGCGATTGTCCCAGCAGAGGCCGAAGGGATTCACCTGGCCCCACGTGTGGCCTTCGACGCGCGAGCCGTCGAGGCGGATGCGATAGGTGTTGCCGCTCTGGATCTTCAGCTCGCTGCCGTCGCGACCGCGCAGCGTGCTCTCGTTGTTGAATCCGTGCGTGCCGTAGAGCCAGCCGTCGGCGCCGCGGCGGAAGGACGAGAGATTGCCGTGCGTGTCGCGCTCCCAGCCGAGCGGGCCGTAGAGCACCGTGCGCTTGTCGGCCTTGCCGTCGCCGTCGGTGTCCTCGAGCAGCCAGATGTTCGGGATGCTCCACACGACGCATTTCCATGTGACCTTGCCGTCCGCATTTTTCGATCGGAACGGGTAGAGGCCCGTCGGGATGTTCAGTCCGTCTGCGAAAATCTCCATCTTCCGAGCGTGGCCATCCGGTGCGAAGTCGGAGAAAATGCGCACGGTGTCGCGGCCCGGCGAGCCGTCCTTCACGGGGAAGGGATACTCGCGCGACTCGGTGATCCAGAGCCGCCCGAGCGCGTCCCACTGCATGTTCATCGGCTTGCGGTGATCGGGCTCGCTCGCGACGAGCTGGATTTCAAAACCCGGCGGCAGATGAAACGCCGCACGCTCCTGCTCAGGCGTGAGCGGATCGGTGGGGCGCACGAGTTCCGCGAAGGGATCCATTTTCTCCGCGGCGAATGCGGAGGCGGCGAGCACGAACAGAATGGAGAATGGGAGGAGCTTCATGCGGGGGAATACGGGTGCAGGGTTTAGAATCGGGGGTGGTGCGGAATCAAAGGCGAAAGCCGGTGTTCCAATGGCTTGTGTTTGCCTTTCGGATTGCGCATCCTCCCGGCTAGGCCAAGGCCCGGTCGCAATGATTCCCCGGTTGAAACTCATACTCCCCTCGCTGTTTCTCGCGCTTGCGTATTTCATCACCGGGCGGCTCGGGCTGATGCTCCCGGCTTTCGGATCGAACATCACGCTGATCTGGCTGCCGACGGGCATCGCGGTGGCGGGTCTGCTCCGCTGGGGATTCGGCTGCTGGCCAGGCGTCGCTCTCGGTGCGGCTGCGGTGAATTTTGCGATCGGTTCGACCCTGCCGGTGGCGCTGGCCATCGCGGTGGGAAATACGCTCGGCCCGCTGCTGGCGGCTTGGTTGTTGCGGCGGGCGGGCCTTCATCCGTCTTTCGATCGGGTGCGCGACATCCTGCTGCTGACGCTTGCTGCGATCCTCGGCATGATGGTGAGTTCGACCCTCGGTGTGACGACTTTTTCCCTGGCTGGCGTGCTGCCGGACGGGCGGGTAACCGCATGGCTCGTCTGGTGGGCGGGGGACACGATGGGGGTGATCGCCAGCGCACCGCTGGTGCTCGCTTTCACCCGGAACGAATTGCGCGCGATCCTTTTTCGCGGCGCGGAATTCGCCGTGTGGCTGTGCGTCACGGCTCTGGTGGCTTGGGGTGTGTTTGTCGTGAATCAGGGCTTCGACGGCCACGCGTGGGCGCTGGCGTTTTTGCCGCTGCCGATGGTGGCGTGGGCGGCGCTCCGCTACGGGCCGGTCGGCACCTCGGTCGCGCTCATCGTGACCTCGGTGGGCGCGGCTTACGGCACAGCGACGGGGCACGGTCCATTTTTCCGACCGTATCCGACGGAGGGTGTGGTGGTCCTGTGGGTCTTTATGGCCACGGCGGCCGCACTCGGCTGGCTGATCTCGGCGCTGCATACGGCGCGCGTCCAGGCCACGGGAGTCCGGCAGCTCTTTGAGGGGGCGCTGAGCGATGTCTCGCTCGGGGTGCTGCTCGCGGGGCTCGACCGGCGCATCACGTATGCAAACCAGGGCTTCACGCGGCTGACGGGCTACACCGAGGCGGAGATGCTCGGGAAAAGCTGCGCGCTGCTCCACGGGCCGGAGACTGCTCCAGACACGGTGGCAAAACTGAAGGCCGCCTTGCACGGTGACGCTTTTTTTGACGGCGAAATCCTCAATTACCGCAAGGACGGGACGCCCTTCTGGAATGCGCTACTCATTTCCCCGGTCCGCGATGAGCGCGGCGTGATGACTGGATTCCTCGGCATCCAGAGCGACGTCACCACGCGCAAACGGGCGGAGATCGCGCTGCAGCAGAGCGCGGAACACCTGCGCCAGATCATTGAGCTTGAGCCGGAATGCGTGAAGATCGTGTCCCCGGAAGGCACGCTGCTGGAGATGAATCCCGCAGGGCTGGCGATGATCGACGCCACTTCATTCGAAGAGGTGCGCGGCTGTCCGCTCATGGACTTCATCGTGCCCGAGAATCGCGCCGTCTTTGCGGAGCTGCACCAGCGCGCGATGGCCGGCGGAACGGGGCGCTGCGAGTTTGCGATCAAGACACTGAAGGGCACGCCGCGCTGGCTGGAGACGCACGCGGTGCCCTACCGGAACGGGCAGCACAAGATCATCGGCGTGCTCGGCATCACGCGGGATGTGACGCAGCGCAGGGAGACCGCCGCAGAACTGGAGCGCAGCCTCACCACGCTGCAGCTCTTCATCGATACCGTGCCGGCCTACATCTCCTTTGTGGATGCCGACGAGCGCTACGTGCTGGTGAATCGCGGCTACGAGGAATATTTCGGCAAGCCAGCCAGCCAGATCGTGGGCCAGCGCCTGTGCGACGCGCAGACGCCGGCGGCCTACGCGGAGATGCAGCCGCACGTGCGCGCGGTGCTCGCCGGGCAGACCGTGCGCTTTCAATCGAATCCGGCGAGCCCGGACGGAAAGTCGCATTGGTTCGACGTGCAGTACGTGCCGCGGCGCGGCGAAGGTGGCGCGGTCCTGGGGTTTTTCGTGCTGGTCTTCGACATCTCGGAGCAGAAGCAGATCGAACTCGCCCTGAGAGACAGCCGCAGCCGGCTTGATGGCATTTTGAATGACCTTCACGAGGTCGTCTATTCTTCCACGGCGGACGGCTCCAGGATGCTTTTCATCAGTGCCTCCGCGGAGGATCTTTACGGCCATCCGGTCGCGGACTTCATGGCAGATCCGCAAAAGTGGTTCGACACGATTCACCCCGGCGATCGGGCCAAGGTCGCGAGCGGGCTGCACCGCCTTCATGAGACCGGCTCCTTCGAGGATGAATATCGCATCGTCCGGCCCGACGGCACCGTGCGCTGGGTCCACGATCGGGGCGCATTCGTGCCGGATGAGAGCGGCCTGCCGCTCCGGCTCGATGGCATCGTGACCGACATCACCGAGCGCAGGCAGGCGGCGGATCGGTTGCGGGACAGCGAGGTGCGCTACCGGCAGCTCTTCGAAGCCAACCCGCACCCCATGTGGGTCTATGATTTGGAGACGCTGAGCTTCCTCGCCGTGAATGCAGCGGCCATCGCACACTATGGCTACAGCCGGGAGGAGTTCCTCGCGATGACGATCAGGGACATCCGCCCGCCCGAAGACATCCCCGCATTGCTCGCCAGCGTCGCGAACGTGACTGATGGGCGGTGTGAACCGAAAGTGTGGCGGCACCGGAAACGCGACGGCACGATCATCGATGTGGAAATCAGCTTTCATGTGCTTGAGTTCGACGGTCGGAGGGCGGAGGTCGTGCTGGCCAATGATGTCACCGAACGCCGGCGGGCGGAAATCCGCAGCGCAGGTGAGCGGGCCGTGCTCGAACTGCTTGCTTCCGGGGCGCCACTCGCCGCCGTGCTTGATCGCCTCGCCCGCAGCTACGGGGAAGTTTTCCCCGGCATGCTCTGCTCTGTGCTGCTGTTGGATCCGGACGGGCGGCATCTGCGGCACGGTGCGGCACCGGGTCTGCCCGCCGAGTTCTGCCGTGCCATTGACGGCGTCGAGATCGGGCCGAGCGTGGGCTCCTGCGGCACCGCGGCCTTCACCCGCCAGACCACGCTGGTGGCGGACATCGCCACGGATCCGCTCTGGCGTGACTACCGGGATCTCGCGCTCGCGAACGGCCTGCGGGCCTGCTGGTCGGTGCCCGTGATCTCGTCGCAAGACCGCGTGCTCGGGACACTCGCTCTCTACTATCACGAGCCCAAAGCCCCGCGGCCGGAGGAAATCTCAGCGATCGAGCGCGGTGCCCACTTTACCAGCCTCGCCGTCGAACGCCACGAGCTGCTCCAGTCGCTGCGGGAGAGCGAGGCTTCGCTCCAGGCCGCGCAGGAGCGCGCGCAGCTCGGGAGCTGGGAGATAGACCTGGCCACACGGCAGGGCTGGTGGTCGCGGGAAATGTTCCGCATCTTCAATCTGGAGCCGGCGGATGCGCCCCCGGATGCCGCGGAGTTTTTCGACCTGCTGCACCCCGAGGATCAGCAGAAGGCCCGGGACGTGTACGGGAGAATCCTTCAGAGCCAGAATCCGCAACTGGTCGAGCTGCGTTCGCATCCCGCCCGCGGACCGATGCGCTATTTCAGTGCGAACGTGACGATCCTCCCGCCCCAGCCGGGCCGCGCGCCGCGGGCCGCCGGGACGGTGATGGACGTCACCGCCACGCGCCAGGCCCAGATCGAGCGCGAGCAGCTCGACCGGAAAGTGCAGGAGACGCAGAAGCTGGAGAGCCTGGGTGTGCTTGCGGGAGGCATTGCGCACGATTTCAACAACCTGCTGACCACGATCCTCGGCAATGCCAGTCTGGCCGAGATGGATGTGGCGCCCGGGTCGCCCACGCAGGAATGCCTGGCGCAGATCACCGAGGCTTCGCTGCGTGCTGCGGATCTGTGCAAGCAGATGCTCGCGTATTCCGGGCGCGGGCGCTTCGTGGTGCAGAAGCTGGATCTGGGGCAGCTCGTGGAGCAGACCGCGCAGATGCTGCAGATTTCGATCAGCAAGAAGGCGGTGCTGAGATTTCGGTTGGAAAAGGGACTGCCGCCGGTGGAGGTGGACGCGACGCAAATCCGGCAGGTGATCATGAACCTGGTGATCAACGCCTCGGAAGCCATCGGGGACAAGAGCGGCGTGATCAGCATCTCGACGGGGCTGACGCGGGTGGATCGCGCCTATTTTGCGGGCACGCTGATGGATCCGGATCTGCCGGAAGGCGAATACGTTTTCCTTGAAGTTTCGGACACCGGGAGTGGCATGAGCCCGGAGACGCAGGCGAAGATTTTCGATCCGTTCTTCACCACGAAATTCACGGGCCGCGGGCTGGGCCTTGCGGCCGTGCTCGGGATCGTGCGTGGGCACAAGGGAGCGATGAAGGTGTATTCGGAACTGGGCCGCGGGACGACATTCAAGCTGCTCTTTCCAGCCGCCTCAGTGACCGGCGAGACCTCCCAGTCCTCGCCGCCTGCGGACGACGCCTGGCAAGGGAAGGGCACGGTGCTGGTCGTGGATGACGAGGAGACCATGCGCAGCACGGTCGCGCGGATGTTGCGTCACTTTGGGATCGAGCCCGTGCTGGTGTCGGATGGCCGTGAAGCGGTGGAGGTTTTCCGGGCGGATCCGAACCGTTTTGACCTGGTTCTGCTGGATTTGACGATGCCGCACATGGACGGGGAGCAGACCTTCACCGAACTGCGCCGGATCCTGCCCGAGGTGCGCGTGGTGCTCATGAGCGGCTTCAACGCGCAGGAGGCCATGATGCGCTTCACGGGAAAAGGGCTGGCCAGCTTCCTGCAAAAGCCTTTCGCGGTCTCTGACCTGCGCACCGTTCTGCAGACGGTGCGGGGCTGATGCAAAAATCCCGGGCGTTCGTCTGCGGACGCGTCGCTCAGATTTGTGCTCGCCTTCAGGCTCCGGGGTGCTAAGCGTTCCGAATGCCGCTGTTTCTCTTTGAGCCCGATCGGAAGGTGTCCCTGCGCGCCTTTGGCGCGCTCGCACTGACGGTGATTTTCTACCTCACGCGCTGAATCAAGCGGTGCATAAGCGGGGTGAAGAAAGCCCGTTGCCGGACTAACAATTTTGCCTATCGCGCGTCTTACGAGAATGCCAGACCGACGGTTGAAATCCGTAGGGTTATGCTAAAATCAATGCTCCCGATGAATCCAATGCGTCTCATTCCTTTTGCCTTCGCGCTGACCGGTCCTGTGTGTCTGGCGCAATTGCCACCATCCATCCTCCAGCCGGGAAGGCCCGCTGTTCCGGCGGCACCCGCGGTGCCAACGATCCCTGCGGCCCCGGAGGCACCCGCACTCCCGGCGGCGAATGGCGCGCCAAACACCCTGACGCCCGAGGAGGTGACGCAGGGCTGGAAGCTGCTCTTCGATGGCAGGCGGCTCACCGGATTGCGCGGTCTGCAAAAGGCGGATCCGTTCGCCGCGGGCTGGAAAGTCCAGGATGGCGAACTCTGGCTGCCGAAGGACGTGAAGGACATGGAGCGCGTGACCGGCGGTGATCTCATCTCGACGGATTTTTTCTGGGACTTCGACTTCCGCTTCGAGTGGAAGATGTCCGCATCGGCGAACAGCGGCGTGCGCTACATGTTGGTCGAGGTTTTCGGCCAGGTGCCCGTCGGGCTCGAATATCAGATCATTGACGATGTCCACAACAGCATCGGCTTGAAAGGCGGCAAGCTGCGGCGCACGGGTGCGCTCGATTGCGTTTACCCGGCGGGCGAGAATGCGAAGCTGCGCGCGGGCGACCCGCTGAACAAGGTCGCCGAACCGTGGAATGAAGGCCGCGTGCTCGTGCAGGGCACGCATGTCGAGCACTGGCTGAATGGCGAGAAGGTGCTGGAATTTGAAGTCGGTCCAAAAATCCGGCCGCTGGCGCTGGCGAACCGGAAGCAGCTTCAGGCACGTGATCTCATGCATGAGGCATTGCCCGCGACCTACGGGATGAAAAGCCGCACGCGTCTCTCCATCGTGGATCAGGGCTACGAGATCTCATTCCGGAATCTGAAAGTGATGCCGCTGGCTCCGCAGGCGATGGTGATCCCTGGCGGCGGCGCAGTCCGCCCCGGAGGCACTGTGCCGAATCCGCTGCTGCTCCCGCGCGGCAGGTAGGCGGTCAGCGCCTGCTATTTCCGATCGAGATGAGCTGCGAGTAAGTGCGGACGTAGAGGTGCCCGCCGCTCACCGCGGGCGTGGCGTAGCTGTTCTTCTCGTTCAGCGGAAAGCGCTGGATCAGTTTGAATTTATCCGCCGCCGCAATCACGACGAGTTCGCCGGCGCGCGTGACGTTGTAAATGCGCCCGCCTTTTCCGCCGACGCAGATCGGGCTGGAATAGTACGGTCCCTCGACGCGCTCGCTCCAGAGCTGCTCGCCATCCGAGGCGCGCGTGCAGGTCACGGTGCCGTTTTCCTTCCACAGGAAAACCAAATCCCCCGCGGCGAGCGGCGTCGGCACGTAGCCGCCGATGCGGACGATGTCGTAGGCCTTCGCGGGCTTGCCGGAGGCGCCGTCGCGGATGACGGCGATCTCGCTGTTCGCCTGGCCCTGCCCCGTTTGCACGAGAATCATCCCGCCCCCGAGCACGAGCGGCGAGGCCACGCAGCGGTAGCCGGACACGGTGAATTTCGTGATGTCCCACGCCTTCGCTCCGCTCTTCGCATCGAACGCCGCAAGGCCGCCGTCGCCGAGGCTCAGCACTTGCGCGGCACCGTCGTTGCTCTTGAAAAAACAGGGCGTCGCGATCGAATGCTGGCCGCTCTTGATTTCGTTTCGCCAGAGTTGCTTTCCGGTCGCGGGATCGAATGCGGCGATGAATGACCCCGGCTCGTCCTGGCTGCTCTGCAAAAACACCGTGCCCTTTTCCACAATCGGCGAAGCACCCGCGCCATGCTGGGAGACGAAGGCCCCAAGATCCACCGACCAGAGCGGCTTGCCGTCGGCTTGCGCGAGCGCGATGAGCTGGCTCTTGTCCGGCCCCGCGATCCACACGTACACGCGCTCGGCGTCCACCGTGCAGGACGGACTTGCGAAGCTGTTGTCCGCGTGCTTGCGGTAGATGCCCGTCGCGTATTCGCGCTGCCACTGGATTTTTCCGTCCTTCGCGCCGACGCACACGATGACGCGCTTCGCCTCCGCATCCGCGCGACCCTCGGGCGTGGCGGTGATGAAGATGCGATCGCCCCACACGACCGGCGAGGAGTGCCCGGTGCCGGGCAGCTTGCAGCGCCAGTTGATGTCCTTTTCCACGAGCTGCTCGGGGAGTTTCGCATTCCCGAGACCCGAACCGTTCGGCCCGCGGAAGCGCGTCCACTCCTGCGCGCCCGCGGTGAAAGTGAGCGCGAGAAGCGCGGCCGGGAGGATGGTGCGGAGTCGGGGATGGCGCATGTGCATCGTGCGCCGTTAGGCGTGCGTGCGTGGGGAGTCAAGCCGGCTGCGCCGGGTTTGCGCGGCCAGTCGAAATTTCCACTCGCCGCATTCCGCCCGCTTGACTGCCGACATCCGGCTACTAGCGTGCGCCATGCTTCCGCAGCGCGATTCGATTCTGTCGCTCCTCGCCGACGAGGATTACGACACTGCGGCCCTCGTGCAGAATCAGCTCATCGCGCGAGGTCCGGAGATGCTCGCGGATTTGCGCGAACTCCTGCCAGCCGCGAGCGGACGCGCCGAGCGGCGGCTGAAGGAAACCATCGCGCAGATCGCAGGCGATGTGGCGGAGGAAAAGTTCGGCAAGCTTTGCGCGAATTTTCCCGAGGACGGCGGAATCGAGGATGCCGCATGGACGCTCGCCGCGGTTGTCGCGCCGGGCGAGGACTTCGATGATCTGAAACGGCAGCTCGACGAATGGGGCGAGGCGCTCCAGCGGCGGCTCATCGGCAAGGACACCGTGATCCAGCAGTGCAACACGATGGCCGCATTTCTCGGCAGTGAACTCAGCTTCCGCGGGAACGAGGACGACTACTACGCCGAGGAGAATTCGCTGCTGCCGCGCGTGATCGAACACCGCCGCGGAAATCCGATTTCGCTCTGCCTCGTGTACATCGCCGTCGGCCGCCGCGCGGGACTCCACGTGCAGGGCGTGGGTCTGCCGGGGCATTTTGTCGTGCGGGTCGGCGGCGTGTTTCTCGATCCCTTCCACTGCGGGCGGCGGCTGCAGCTCAGCGACTGCCAGAAACTCCTCGAGAGCCAGAGCCTCGAACTGCAGCCGCATCATCTCCAGCCCTGCAAGCCGCGCGTGATGCTCGCGCGCATCCTGAACAACCTGCTGCACGCCGCCGAGACCGGCGACCCGCGCCTCGGGGAAAAATTGCACGGCTGGCTGCAGGCGCTCCAGCGCGCCACGGTGTGAAAAAATAGGCGGGGTCTGCGATCTCGCCAGCGTTGCCGCCACCGCTCCGGCTGTTTTCAAAAGATGGGATTATTCGTGTTCATTCGTGTCCATTCGTGGTTTCGATAGCCGCCTCATCTTTATGCGAGTCGAAGTCATCAACACCGGCACCGAACTCATGCTCGGTGGCACCGTGAACACCCACCTCACGTTCATCGCGCGCGAGATCTTCCCGCTCGGGCTGCGCGTGCAGCGGCAGGTGACGGTGCCGGATGGCGAGGCGATCCGCGACGCGGTGCGCGATACGTTTGGAAAAGCGGACATCGTGCTCGTGACCGGCGGCCTCGGCCCGACGACGGACGACATCACGCGCGACATCGTCGCCGATCTGCTCGGGCTGAAGCTGGAGCACGACGAGGAAATCTGGCTCGCGATCCAGGCGCGATTCCGCCGCCGCGCACTGACGATGAGCGAGCGCGTGAAACTGCAGGCGCTGCGCCCGCGCGAGGCGACGGTGCTGTGGAATCCGCACGGCACCGCGCCGGGGCTGCACTTTCCCGCGATCGCGGAAAAGGAAACACCGCACATTTTCCTGCTTCCCGGCCCGCCGCGCGAACTGATGCCGATGGTGCGCGAAAAGCTCGTGCCGATCCTCGCGGCGCTGCTGCCGCCTGGCGTAGTGCATGAGTGGCGCAATTTCCGCGTGCTCGGAATCGGCGAATCGCTCGTCGAGGAAAAAGTCGGTGAGGAACTCATCGCGATGGGCCTCGAAGTCGGCTACTGCGCGCGCCCAGGCGAGGTGGACGTGCGGCTCATCGGCACCTCCCCTGTGCTCGACCGCGCGGAAGCACTCGTGCGCGAGCGCCTGGGAAAATGGATTTTCACGAGTGACGAACGTGAGCTGCCGAATGTCGTGGTCGAAAAACTTACCGCGCTCGGAAAAACGATCGCGACAGCCGAAAGCTGCACGGGTGGCTTCATTGCGAATCAACTCACGAATGTCTCCGGTTCGTCGAAAGTTTTCCTCGCAGGTTTTGTGACGTACGCGAACGAGGCAAAGACCGCTGCGCTCGGCGTGGATGCGGCGCTCATCGAAAAGCACGGCGCGGTGAGCGAGCCGGTCGCGCAGCAGATGGCCGAGGGCGCGCTGAAAAACACCGGCGCAAATTTTGCGCTCGCGACCACGGGCATCGCCGGGCCGGACGGTGGCACGCCGGAAAAGCCAGTCGGCACAGTCTTCGTCGCGCTCGCAGTGCGTGGCGGAAAGACGCTCGCGCAGCACCACCGTTTTCCGACAGATCGCGAGACGTTCAAAAATCTCGTCTCCCAGACTGCGCTCGATCTTCTCCTGCGTCAGCTCGACGGACGCGACACCTCTGCTGCGGAAAACTTCTCCCCCGGCGACGGCGGCTGCGGCGGGCAGGCGTGAGTGGAGCGCCGCCCGTCCCGGCGGCCACATCATTCGGCGCAGGCCTGACCCCTTTCTTCGGAGCCTGCGTGAAGCCGGGCGCAGGTGAGAAGTGACGCTGCGCGTGGTGTTAGCGTGGCCGGCGAGGACGCCAGCGCTCCATGCTCAGCCGCGTCAGCCTCCCGCGTTCGCCGCTTCGAGCCGGTCGGCGAGATCCGCCTGCTGGAGCGCGGCGAGCATTTCGCCGAGGTCGCCTTCCATGAACCGATCGAGATTGTAGAGCGTGAGTTCGATGCGGTGATCGGTCACACGGTTCTGCGGGAAATTGTAGGTGCGGATTTTTTCCGATCGATCCCCGCTCCCGATCTGGCTCTTGCGATGAGCCGCATATTTTTCCGCCTCCTCGCGCTGCTTCCGCTCGAGGAGCCGCGAACGCAGGATCGTCAGCGCCTTCTCCTTGTTCTTCTGCTGCGAGCGTCCGTCCTGGCAGCGGACGATCGTGCCGGTCGGGATGTGCATCACCTGCACGGCGGAGTCGGTCGTATTCACGCCCTGGCCGCCGGGACCACCGCTGCGGCAAACTTCGATGCGCAGATCATCGGGCTTCAGCTCAAAGTCCACCTCCTCGGCCTCTGGGAGCACGGCGACAGTCGCGACGCTCGTGTGGATGCGCCCCTGCGCCTCGGTCGCCGGCACGCGCTGCACGCGATGCACGCCGCTCTCGAAGCGCAGTTTGCGAAACACGTTTTCACCGGTGACCTTGAAAATGATTTCCTTGTATCCCCCGAGGTCGCTCGGCGAGGACTCGAGCGGCTCGATTTTCAGCCCGATGACTTCCGCGTAGTACGAATACATCCGGTGCAAGTCCGCCGCAAAAAGCGCCGCCTCATCGCCACCCGTGCCCGCGCGGATTTCCATGATCGCGTCGCGGTCGTCGTTCGGATCCGGCGGCAGCAGCGAAAATTGCACCTCGCGCTGGAGCTTCTCCGCGCGCTTTTCGAGGTCGGGCAGTTCCGCCCGCGCCATTTCGCCGATTTCATCCTCGGCCTTCGCGAGTTCGCGGCTCTCCGTGAGTTCGCGATCCACTTTTTGAAATTCATCCCACAACGCGAGCGACTCCTTCAGCCGGCTGTGCTCGCGGAGGATTTCCTGGGCTTTTTTCGGATTGTCATACAGCCCGGGTGCGCCCACGGCAGCCTCGACTTCGGCGAAGCGCTCGCGCTTGCGAGCCATCAGTGGCGTGAAGTCCATGGCAGTGGTGTCGTGGGAAAAAACGAAACGGTGGAGCCGCGCGTGGCGCCTCCACCGTTGCGAAAATCAGGATGTGCGGAGCTAGGCCTTGGCGACCTTTTTCCGGCGAAGCTCAGTCCCGCCGAAGCGCTTCGTGAATTTCTCGATGCGGCCTGCGGTGTCCACGAACTTCTGTTCGCCCGTGAAGAACGGATGGCACTTCGCGCAGATGCCGACCTGGAGCGACTTGCGAGTCGAGCGGGTGTGGATGACGGCCCCGCACGCGCAGGAAATGGTGGTTTCGTTGTAGTCGGGATGGATTTCGGCTTTCATGGCTTTTTGCGGAAAATGGGGCGTGCAAAGTAGCGGCGCTTCCGTTTTGTGCAAACAAAAAGTCCGA
>JBDSAR010000730.1:0-3090 GCA_039922035.1 Chthoniobacteraceae bacterium | reverse complement strand
TTTTTGCAGCCGATGATTTTTGAAACACGCGCCGGAGGCATCGCTGCCACGGAGCAGCGCATGCGCGATGGCGACGTGGTCCTGTGGTTCAACTTCCGCGCTGACCGCGCCCGGCAGCTCACCGAGGCGTTCATGGACCCGGACTTCGCGAACTTCGACACCGAGGGCAAGCCGAAGCTCGCGGGCTACTATACGCTGACGGAATACAAGGAGAGCTACGCGACGCTCGGGGTGAAATATGTCTTCGCGCCCGCGAGCATGAGCCATCTGCTCGGCGAAGTCGTCGCGACCGCCGGCCTGAAGCAGCTTCGCGCCGCGGAGACGGAAAAATTCCCGCACGTCACATTTTTCTTCAATGGCGGCAGCGACACGCCGAACCCGGGCGAGGACCGTTACCTCACGCTGAGCGCGAAGACTTTTAGCAAGGACGGCAAGGAAGCGCCGCTCCCGACGTATGACTTCATGCCGCAGATGAGCGCGCCGGATCTTGCCTTCGAGGTCACGCGGCGTTTGGAGAATTACGATCTCGTGATCGTGAATTTCGCCAACCCCGACATGGTCGGCCACACCGGCGTCGTCGAGGCGGGCATCCGCGCCGTGGAGACGATTGACCTCGCGTGCAAGCTGCTCGTCGAGCGCACGCTCGAACTCGGCGGCAAGCTGCTGCTCACCGCCGATCACGGAAATTGCGAACTGATGCGCAACCCCGACGGCTCGCCGAACACCGCGCACACGACGAACCTCGTGCAATTAATCTACGTGGCCGCCGACGCGGCAGGAGCGAAGCTCGACTGCGGTATCCTCGCCGACGTCGCGCCGACGCTGCTCGACATGCTCGGTGTCGCGAAGCCGGCGGAAATGACCGGTCGCTCGCTCATCCGCAAGGAGTAGGGGCGCCCCGGCTCGTCGCATCATCGCGCTTGCCGGGGGATGGGGGAATCCCCATAAGCGGCGGTTCTTTCTGCGAATCTAACGAATGAGTTCCAATCAATGCACGCTTGGCAAAAGCGTTTCCGTCTCTGGCGCGTCTCTCCACACTGGGGGCAGCGTCGTGCTCACGCTGCACCCTGCGCAGCCGGGACACGGTTGGAAATTCAAACGCGCGGACTTGCAGGACGAGCCGGTTATTGAGGCACGGATTGACCACGTAAAAACCGTCGAGCGCGCGACGACGATCGCGGAGGGAAATGCGAAAGTGCAGACTGTTGAGCACGTCCTCAGCGCGCTCTCGGGCCTCGGCGTGGACAACTGCCTCATCGAGATGGACGCGAGCGAACCGCCGATCGGCGACGGCTCCGCGAAGCAATACGTCGAGCTGATCCAGCAGGCGGGCATCGTCGAGCAGCCGGTGCCGCGCGCATTTTACGAAGTCACGGAGCCGATTCACATCGAGACGAAAAGCGGGTCGCTGATGACCATCGTGCCCGACTCGAAGTTCCGCGTCTCCTGCACGAACGTCGGCCCCGATGGCCGCTTCACGCAATTTTTCTCCACCGAGATCACGCCTGCGATTTACGAAAAGGAAATCGCGCCCGCGCGCACGTTCGTCTTTTACGAGGACGTGAAGCCGCTCATGGACAAGGGGCTGATCAAAGGTGGCAGCTTGGAAAATGCGGTCGTCATCCGCGGCGAACAGGTCCTCAGCAAGGAACCGCTGCGATTCAAGGACGAGTTCGTGCGGCACAAGATTCTCGATATCATCGGCGACCTCGCGCTCTTCGGCCGCGCGATCAAGGGGCACGTGATCGCGGTGAAACCTGGCCACGGGCCGAACGCCGATCTTTGCCGCCTGATCGCGAAGCAGCAGGCCCGCGCAAACGCACTCATCCCGCCGGCCATGACGCCGAAGGGTGGCGACATCCTCGACGTAAACGACGTGATGAAGCTGCTCCCGCACCGCTATCCGTTCCTTATGGTGGACCGCATCGTGTCGCTCGACGGCGAGATGAAATGCACGGGCGTGAAGAACATCACGATCAACGAGCAGTATTTTCAGGGGCACTTCCCCGGCCATCCCATCATGCCTGGTGTGTTGCAACTTGAGGCGATGGCGCAGGTCGGCAGCATCCTGCTCCTGCGCCTGCCGGGGAATGCCGGCAAGATCGGCTATTTCATGAGTGCGGATGAGGTGAAATTCCGCAAACCCGTCGTGCCAGGCGACACGCTCTTCATTGAAGTGGAACTCACATCAAAAAAGGGCCGCGGCATCGCCAAGGCCAAGGGCCGCTGCATCGTGAATGGCGAAGTCGTCAGCGAGGCGGAGATGCTCTTCGGGATCGTGGATGCATGAGTGGCACCAACATCCATCCCACCGCGGTCATTGATCCCTCCGCCGAGATCGGCGCGGATTGCGAGGTCGGGCCGTATTGCATCGTCGGTGCGGGCGTCGTGCTCGGCGAAGGCTGCTGGCTTCAGCACCACGTGAGCCTCACCGGGCCGTCGCATTTTGGAAAAGGGAACCGCTTTTATTCCTTCTGCGCGATCGGCCAGCGCACGCAGGATCTGAAATACGCATGCGAGCCGACGCATCTCGAGGTCGGCGACGGCAACACGTTCCGCGAATTCGTGACGGTGAACCGCGGCACCGCGCCCGGCGCTGCCACCCGCATCGGCAGCCGTGGGAATTTCCTCGCCTACTGCCACATCGCGCACGACTGCACCGTCGGCGACGACGTGATCTTTTCCAACAACGGCACACTCGCCGGACATGTGACCGTCGAGGACAATGTCGTCATCGGAGGCCTCACTGCCGTGCATCAGTTCTGCCGTCTCGGACGCCATGCGATGACCGGCGGGTGCTCGAAAATCGTCCAGGACGTGCCCTCTTTTATGATTGCGGATGGCAATCCCGCGCGCGTCCGCGGAATCAACAAGGTCGGCTTGGAACGCCACGGTTTCAGCGCCGAAGCTGCACGTGCGCTCAAGGAGGCCTACCGTCTCCTTTACCGTTCGAATCTGAATGTCGGCCAGGCCGTGGAACAGATGCGCTCGCAGTTGCCCGACATTCCTGAGATCGAGCACCTCATCGCATTCGTCACGCAAAGCGAGCGCGGGATCATCAAGTAGCGCCGCTGGCTTTCTGCTTCCCTG
>JBDSAR010000729.1:0-2841 GCA_039922035.1 Chthoniobacteraceae bacterium | reverse complement strand
TCACGCCGGGCGGTCGCGGGATGGCCTCGACGCGCTCTTTCACCTCCTTCACGAAGCCCGCGAGATCGCGGCCCTGCACGTTGGCCTGCACGTAACTTTTCAGGCGTCCGTTTTCTGACTGGATTTCGTTCGGCCCGCTCGTGCGGCGAATGGTGGCGACCTGCGCGAGCGGGATGCTCTTTCCCGCAGGCGTGCTGATGAGCAGCGAGCCGATGCGCTCGATGTCGTCGCGCTCCTCGCGTTGGAGGCGGACTTGGATTGGAACGCGCACGCGGCCCTCGATCGTCGTCGCGACCTTGCGTCCGCCGAGCCCGGCTTCGATCGCTGCAAAGAGCTGCTCGGCCCGCAATCCGAAGCGTCCGGCGGCCTCGCGGTCTATTTCGATTTCGAGATACGGCTTGCCCTGCACGCGCAGCGGCGAGACGCCCGCCGCGCCTTGGACTTCGCGGATGACGTGCTCGACCTCGAAGGTGAGGCGCGAAAGCGTATCGAGATCGTCTCCGAGAATTTTCACGCCGAGCTGCGCGCGGATGCCGGTCGCGAGCATGAGGCGTCGGTTTTCGATGGGCTGCAAAAATGCACCGGGCACGTAGCCGGGGACCTGGGCGAGTTTCTCGGTCAGCTCTTGCTGGAGCTTCGCGAGCGTCATGTCTTTGCGCCATTGCTCCGTTGGTTTCAGCATGATGGTCGTCTCGACCATCTCCACGGGCGCGGGATCGGTCGCGGTCTCCGCGCGCCCGAGTTTGCCGCCGACGCTGAGCACTTCGGGCGTGTCGGCGATCACGCGATCCTGCCAGGCGAGCACACGCTTCACCTCGGTGAGACTCGTGGTGGGAATGAAGATCGGCATGAACAGCAGGCTTCCCTCGTTCAGCGGCGGCATGAATTCGCCGCCGATTCCCGCGAACGCATTTTGCACGCGCGGCCAGTGGTCGAGCTTCGCGAGCACTGCGCGCGGCAGGCCGAGTGCGAGCGTGAGCGCGGAGGCGAGCATGAGCGCGGCGATGGCGAGCACGGTCTTGCGGCGGCGCAGCGCCCAGTCGAGCACGGGATCGTAAATGCGGAGCAGCGCGCGCATCACCACGTTGTCCTCCTCGCGGTGAAACGGCCCGCGCACGAGCAGCGTGCAGAGCACGGGCACGATGGTCACGGCGAGCAGCGTCGAGGCGGCCATCGCGAAGGTCTTCGTGAACGCGAGCGGATGGAAAAGTTTCCCCTCCTGCCCCGTGAGCGCAAACACCGGCACAAACGCGAGGATGATGATCGCCATCGCAAAAAAGATCGGGCGGCCGACCTGCTGCGCAGCCTTGAGCGTGACCTCCCACGTCTCGGCGGCACTCAGACGATGCCCCTTCTCATCCTCCGCCTTTTCGCAATGCCGGATCACATTCTCCGTGATCACGATCGCCGCATCCACGAGCACGCCGATGGCGATGGCGATGCCGGCGAGCGACATGACATTTGATGTGATGCCAAACTGCCGCATGAGCACGAACGCGATGAGGATCGAGACCGGCAGCGGGAACGTGACGATGAGGATGCTGCGGAAGTGGAACAGGAAAATGACGTGCGCGAGCGTGACGAGGATCACTTCCTCGATGAGCGCGTGTTTCAGCGTGCCGATGGTGCGATCGATCAGTTCGCTGCGATCGTAGAAAGGTTTGATCGTCACGCCCGCCGGCAGGCTCGGCGTGATGCGAGCAATCTCCTCCTTCACGGCCATGATGACTGCGTGCGCGTTTTCGCCCGTGCGCATCACGACCACGCCGCCGACGACTTCGTGGCCATTCACATCGAGCGCGCCGCGGCGGAAGTCTCCGCCGACTTCGATGCGCGCGACATCGCGCAGGAAAATCGGCGTCCCTTCGCGCTCGCGCAGGACGACGTGTTCAAGATCGGTCGCACTCCTCACGAGGCCCAGGCCGCGCACGACAAACTCCATGCCGTTCTCCTCGATGACCCTGCCGCCGACATTGAGGCTGCTCTGCCCGACCGCCGTCATCACCTCGTCGAGCGACACACCCGCCGCCTTCATTTTGAACGACGACACCTCGACCTGCCACTGCCGCACGAATCCGCCGACACTCGCGACCTCGGCGACGCCGGGCACACTTTGCAGCGCGTAGCGGATGAAGTAATCCTGCTCCGCACGGAGCCGCCCAAGATCGTAGCCGCCCTGCGACGCGCGCTTCGGGTCCACGTCGAGGTAGTACTGGTACACCCAGCCGAGTCCGCTCGCGTCCGGGCCGAGCTTCGGCGCGACGCCGAGGGGAAGGCTGTCGCCGATCGAGTTCAGCCGTTCGAGCACGCGCGAGCGCGCAAAGTAGTTGTCCACGTCGTCGCGGAAAATCACCGTGAGCAGAGAGAAGCCGAACATGCTTTGCGCGCGCACGGCCTTCACGCCGGCGAGACCCTGGAGCTGCGTGGAGAGCGGATACGTGACCTGATCCTCGACCTCGCGCGGCGCACGGCCTTCCCAATCCGCGAAGACTATGACCTGATTTTCGCTGAGGTCGGGAATCGCATCCACCGGCGCGCGGCGAACCTCGAAGATGCCCAGCGCGATGATCAGCAGCGTGCCGCAACCGACGAGGAAGCGGTTCTTCAGCGACCATTCGATGAGTTTTGGAATCACGGCCGAACCTCCGCGCCGCATTCAAGCATCTCCGCGCCCCACCACGGGTTTTTGAGTTTGCTGCTGACTTGCACCCACCGCCCACGCTCCTTCGGCGCGCTGGGCACAGCGCCCTTCGCCATGTCGCACGCGAAAATTTTCACGGCGTCGAACCCGTCATCCTCGCGACGCAGGTCGAGTGCGAAATCCGCGGCAGACTCGCTGAG
>JBDSAR010000728.1:0-5231 GCA_039922035.1 Chthoniobacteraceae bacterium | reverse complement strand
ACTCGTTGCTGTTGATAAGCACGCGGCAGAGCGCGGCGAGTCCGCTCTTCTGTGCATACGCGGTGAACTCACGGAGTTCATCTGCGGTCGCTTCGCGGAGGAGGATGCGGCGGACGGCTTCGGCGGGGGTTTGGATTTGCTTTCCGAGTGCGTCGCTGAAGTGGAGGACGAAGGCGTTGTTGTAGAGCGCGAGGGATTGCAGCGCGGAGGCGGAGAAGCCGCGCGCTGGTGCCAACATGCCGAGATCGGGGAAGTCGAGCGCGTCCATGAAGGGATCGGGCACGCCGCGCCAGACGAAGCGGTAGATGCTGCGGCGGTGTTTCGGGAGCGAGGCCCAATCGTAGCCGATGTAGTTCAGCGTGGGCGTGAGTTGCACGGGCGGGCCGGTGATGAACTGCCGCACGCTGGGGCCGCCCATGGTGAGATCGAGTTGGTCGGCAGAGGCGAAGACGAAGTCGCGGTAGCTGTCGGCGTCGAGGCGCAGGCGGTTCATGCGCCAGAGCAGGCGGTTGTCGGCATCGAGTTTGGCGGCGTCATCGCGGTGCTCGCTGCTCTGGCGATAGGCGGCGCTGGTGACGATGAGGCGGTGCAGATGCTTCAAGGAGCCGCCGTGGTCGCGCAGTTCGCAAGCGAGCCAGTCGAGCAGTTCGGGATGCGAAGGTGTGCCGCCCATGCGACCAAAGTCATTCGGTGAATCACAGATGCCCCGACCGAAATGATAGTGCCACACGCGGTTCGCGATGCTGCGCCAAGTGAGCGGATTTTTTTCATCCGCGAGCCAGTCGGCGAGCGCGGCGCGGCGTTCGGATTCATCGCCCACGTGAGCTTTGGTGAAACGCGCGGGCAGCGCTGTTACCGCGCTCAAGGCTCCGCTCATCGCATCGCCCATCGGCTTGTCGAACTCACCGCGCTTGAGGATTTGCACGACCTTTGGTTTCGCGATCGTCGTCGGTGTGCCTTTGCTCACAGCGAGCAACAGGTCGGTCTTCTTCGCGGCGGCATAGACGAGCGAAGGTGCGGGCAGTTTCAAAAGCTCGTCATTCGCGAGGATGCGCAGTGCATGGGCGGCGAGCGCGAGGCGTTGCGGCTCGCTGCGTTTATCCGCGGGTGCCTGCAATGCCTCCTGTGCCAGCGCGGGCATCGCGGCGGTGCGCGAGGGAAGTTCATCGGTAGTGGACAATTTGAAACGCCCGACGAGATGCGACTGAGCGGAGAGCTGCTTCAGCGAAATCGTAAGCTTCGCGTCTGGCTTCAACCTGAGAGGTGTCGTCAGTTCAAACACCGCGTGGTGCGACTGACCCACCGCAGGATGGATGCCCCAGCCAGTCGCGGGATTGCCATCAATCGCCTTCATGGCAGTCCAATCCTTTTGATCAAAGTCCGCCGTCGCACGCGCGAACTTCAGCTTCGCGGGTTGTGCTGCTCCAGCGTCGAAGAGCTGCGCCTCAAACTCGCTCACGGTGAGATTGCCATTGTCCTGCCGACCTGGCCCACCCTTCGGCAACGACGGGTCTGCGATCACATCAAGCCGGAGCGCCGTGATGCGTGCCAGCGATGCGCTCGCCGTGATCACATAGGTGTCCTTCTCCGGCTTCGCGCCGCCTGAAATGACGACGTCTCCACTGCGTGAAAGCGTCGCGCCTTCAGTGCTGACATAGCTCTCATAACTCAACGTCGTCCACTTCACCGGCGGGCCTTGATGCTTCTCCCAATCGCCCACGAGCGCGGTGTTTTCGCCGGTGAGCAGCACGGTTTTGTCCTGCGCATCGGCTGCGGTGATGAGCGACTGCCAATGCTTCCTTTGCTGCGCGACCTTCGCATCTTCATCAAAGGGAATGTCGCCCTCAATGACGCCCGCGAAGACCGATTGCAGCGCGTAGTAGTCTTCCTGCGTGATGGGATCAAACTTGTGCGCGTGGCAGCGGGCGCAGTTTGCCGTGGTGCTGGTGAAGGCGCCCATCGTCTGCGTTACGAGGTCATCGCGGTCGAGGTAATCGAAGTTCAGCGGGGCCGTCTGATATGCGCTGTGATCAAATACACCCGCGCCAAGAAAACCGAGCGCTGCAATGAGCTTCGGCTCCTCAGGAAACAACCGATCTGCCGCGAGTTGCTCGCGAATGAAGCGCGACCACGGCCTGTCGGTGTTCAGTGCCTCGATGACATAATCGCGGAACCGCCACGCATGATCGCGCGGCAGGTCGTGCCCACAGCCATGCGTCTCCGCGAAGTGAATCGTGTCCAGCCAATGCCGCGCCCAGCGCTCGCCGTAGCGCGGAGAGTCGAGCAGCTTGTCCACGAGTGCCTCGTAGTCGCCACCTTTCACAAACGCTTCCACTTCCGCAGGAGAAGGCGGCAGACCATGCAGATCGAAATACACGCGACGAATCAGCGTCCGCCGATCCGCCTCCGTCGAAGGCGCAATCTTCCGCTCCGCCAATCGTGCGCGAATGAAACGATCCACCGGATGCTCCACGCCCGCGACGACAGGAATCTTCGGCGTCACCAGCGGTTTCAATGACCACCAATCCGCAGCGCTCGGCCGCTGCTTGTCCTGCACCCGCGGATCGACCGCGCCGCTCTTCACCCACTGCTCCAGCAGCGCAATCTCCGCCGCAGACAGCTTCTCCTTCGGCGGCATCTGATGATCGTCATCCGTCCACCGCACCATCTTGATGAGCAGGCTCTCGTCCGGCTTCCCAATCATCACCGCAGGCCCAGAGTCTCCGCCCTGCTCCCATCCGCTCTTTGAATCCAGCGTGAGTCCGCCCTTCATCTTCTTCTCATGCGAATGGCACTCGTAGCAGCGCTGTTTCAGCAACGGCTCAATCTTTGAGGCAAAGAAGTCCTCCGCATTCGCGAATGAGGCGCTGAGCAGACAGGCGATGGTGATGAAGCGTTTCATTCTCACGCCAGCACCTCCTTGATCACATGCCCATGCACATCGGTGAGTCTGCGATCCACGCCGTTGGTGCGCATGGTCAGCTTCTCGTGATCGATGCCGAGCAGGTGCAGGGTGGTGGCGTGCATGTCGTAGCCGGTGGTGATGTCTTGGGCGGCCTGGTAGCCGATGTCGTCGCTGGCACCGAGGGCGATGCCGGGCTTCACGCCTGCGCCCCAGAACCAGCTCACGAAAGTGCCGCAGTTGTGATCGCGACCGAGCGAGCCTTGTGAAAAGGGCGTCCGTCCGAACTCGGTGGTCCACACGACCAGCGTGTCTTCGGTGAGGCCGCGCTGACGCAGATCGCGCAGCAGAGCAGCGATGGGCTGGTCGATGCTGGCGGTCATCGGTGGGAGTTCCTTCGGGATGTTGCCGTGATTGTCCCAATTGTTCACCGCGCCTTCGGGGCCGCTCCACACTTGCACGAAGCGCACGCCGCGTTCGATGAGGCGCGTGGCGAGCAGGCAGCGCTTGCCGAAGTCGGCGGTGGATTTGTCGGGGCTGTCGAGGCAGTAGGCCTGGCGGGCGGATTCCGGCTCGCGCATGACATCGAAGGCCTCCGGCGCGCTGAGCTGCATCTTGGCGGCGAGTTCGTAGCCGGAGACGCGGGCGTTGAGTCGTGAATCACCGGGATGCTGCGCCGCGTGCGCGCGGTTCATTTGATTCAACAACGCGAGGCCGTCGCCATCCGCTTGTTTTGTGGCGAATGCGAACTTGTCGCTGCTGGCAAAGAGGTCGGGAATCGGCTGCGGCGCGCCCGCTTTGATCACCGTGCCCTGATGCACGGCGGGCAGGAAGCCGGAGGTGAAACAACCGCGCCCGTTGTAAGGCAGGCCGCGCGTATCCGGTAGCACGACGAAGGTGGGCAGGTTGTCGGTGAGATTGCCCAGCGCATACGAGATCCACGATCCCATGCAGGGGAAGCCGGGCAGCAGGAAACCGTTGTTCATGAGATAGGCGCTCTGACCGTGCACATTCGAGCGCCCCTGCATCGCCATGAGGAAAGTCATCTCATCCACGAGCTTCGCCTGCTCAGGGAAAAGACTGCTCACCCATTTGCCGGTGGTTCCGTGCTGCTTGAACTCAAACGGGCTTTTCATCAGCGCGCCCTGCATCCCCGTCGCGCCTTCGATCTTGGTCTTAGAGCCGAGCTTCTGCCCGTGCAGCTTCGCGAGCATTGGCTTGTAATCCCATGTGTCCATCGGACTCACGCCGCCGTTCATGAAGAGCTGGATCACGCGCTTCACTTTCGCACGATGATGAATGCCGCCATTGAGTTCCGCCTTCGGCAAAGGCGCGTCTGCCGCTGCATCGCGAGCGAGCAGTTGCGACAGGGCGAGTCCCGCGAAACCGCTGCTAATGCCGCTGAGAAAATCGCGTCGGGTGTGAAGGGGGAATGGGTTCATGTCCTTGGATGTTGGTTAGCGGAGCACTTCGCCTTTGAGGGCGTTCGCCGGGGTGTCGAGAATCTGTGCCTGGCATACCGTCTTGAAACGCGCGTGGTCGGTGAACTCCCACAAGACTTTCTTGTCCGGCGTCACTTCAAAAAGCATCGGCTGCTTGCCCTCGAATCCGTGGCCGAGATAGTTGCCGATGACGGTGTTCCCGTTCGGCAGACGCTGAATGCCCATCGGGATGCGCAGTGGATTGCCGGGGATCTCATTCGCCGCGATTTCCCACACGGGTTTCAAAGTCTCGTCGAGTTCGACGATGCGCGACTTGTCCCAAAGGCTGACCATGAGATGTCCATTTGGTAGCTTCACGACTTCGCCCGGATGCCCATCGAAAGGAATCTCCCGCAGCAATGCGCCGGCAGCATCCAACTCCATCACCTTCATCTCATCGAGCAGGCAAACCCAGTAGTGCCCATCGCTGCTGCGTCGCGCACCGCGAAACTGATGACCCATCACCTTCGGCGTGGACTTCACCGGCATCTCCTTCACCACCTTGCCATCGCGCCCAACAATCACGAGCCGACTCATGAAGCATTCTCCGATGAGCACATTGCCATCCGGCAACGGCTGGCACCAGTGAACCTTAGCCTGCGCCGGAGCCGTGTATTGCCACACCACCTTCTTATCCATCGTCACCTCCACTGCACCCGTGATCTGGCTGAAGAGCACATTTCCATTCGGCAACATCCAGCAATCCTGCGGCGTCTGCGCAGGGTATTCCCATTCAATCTCACCCATAGCCGAGACGATGCAGACACGATTGCCACCGTAGTCGGTCACGAGCACGCGATGCGAGACGGGCGTGTCGGCGGCGCACAGCGATGCCAACATGAGGACCA
>JBDSAR010000727.1:0-2110 GCA_039922035.1 Chthoniobacteraceae bacterium | reverse complement strand
GTCGCCGGGCTTGAGGTCGCGGAGATTTTGCACGGGATCGCACAGCTCCGTGAGGGTGCGCGTGGACCAGGCGCGGGGAAGATTCCAGCAGCGTGAGATGAAGCCTGAGCAGTCAATGCCGACGGTGTGTTTGCTCACAGCCGCGTCGAGCAATTTGCGCTTCTCGGGCGTGGCCACGTCGCCGGCAGCCTTGCCCTCGGCGAGTCCCGCGAGGAACGACTCGGGTGTGTCGAAGCCGCCCCATTTGTAAGGCATGCTCGTGATGAGCACGCCGGGTTTCCACCAGCCTGCTAGTCCGCGTTTCGGTCGGTACGAGGCGTCGGGCGTATCCACGCGGATGCCGTCCTGGTCGGGACCGTGGAGAATATTCGCGGCGGTCGGAGTCCATTGGAATGTCCGGTATGCTTCAGCCGTCACGATGCATTCCGCGCGCGTCACCATGCTCGGCGGCTTCGGTGCCTCCGCGAGCACGGCTGCGGCGAGCGTGAAAATGGAAACGGCAGTGCGAAGCATCATCGGCTGGGCGATGCGGAGTTTCACCGGGCGGAGGTCGAATGCAACACAGCTTCCGGCGCACAGGGAGCGGCTTCCTCACCTCCATTTCTTTTCTCTTAGCGTTGCCCGCGGGCGGGGTAGAAGGGAGGCACACACCCCATGCTCCGACACATCGCCCCCCTGTTTCTCGCGGCCGCTTTTGCAACTGCCGACAACTTCCCCGCGAATCTCACCTCGGAAAACCTTCCGCCGATCTCGCCGGAGACTCGCGCCTCGGCGGGACGCTACCTTGAATCCCGCACCGCGTCCTTCCACGGCTGGCTGCCGGGCACGCGTGAGATGCTCATCACCACGCGATTCGCAGACACGGCGCAGGTGCATCGCGTGAAGGTGCCGGGCGGGGCGCGCAGGCAGCTCACGTTTGGCAAGGAGCCGGTCAGCGGTGTGCATGTGCAGCCGAAGATCGGGAAGGCGTTCGTCTTCAGCCAGGACGCGGGCGGCAGCGAGGCGTATCAGTTGCACCGCTACGATTTCGCAGACGGGCGCTCGACGCTGCTCACCGATGGGAAATCGCGCAACACGGGCGCGAAGTGGTCGCGTGACGGGAAGCAGCTCGCCTACACGTCCACGCGACGGAACGGGAAGGACAACGATGTGCGAATCATGGATCCGTTTGCACCGGAAAAGGATCGTGAAGTCTTTCAAGTCAGCACGGGTGGCTGGAACGTGAAGAGCTGGTCGCACGACGGGAAGAAGCTGCTGCTCGGCGAATACATTTCCGCAAACGAAAGCCGGCTGCACCTGCTCGACATCACGAGCGGAAAGGCCGAGCCGCTCACGCCGCCGGGCGCGGAAAAGGAGTCGTGGGGCGAGGCGGCGTTTGGGCCGGACGACACATTTGCCTATGCGCTCACGGATCGCGGCAGCGAGTTCATGCGGCTCGTGCTGCTTGATTTTGCGACGAAGGAAGCGCGCGTGCTGACGAAGGACATTCACTGGAACATCGAGGACTTCGCGCTTTCGCAAGACAGCCAGCGCATGGCGCTAGTGAGCAATGAGGATGGCGCGAGCGTGCTGCGAATCATTGACCCGCAGACGGGCGCGCTCATCACGCAGCCGAAGCTGCCGCTCGGCGTGATCGGATCGGTGCAGTGGAATTCCAACGGGCGCGAGATCGCGTTCTCGATGAACTCCGCGAAGTCGCCGACCGATGCGTGGAGCTACAATCTGGACACGGCGCAGCTCACGCGCTGGACGGAGAGCGAGATCGGCGGACTCGATCCCGCGGCGTTTTCCGAGCCGGAGAGCGTGCGTGTGAAGTCGTTCGACGGGCTGAGTGTCAGCGGCTTTCTCTACCGCCCCGATGCGAAGCGCTGGGCGGGCATGCGTCCTTGCCTCGTGAACATCCACGGCGGGCCGGAGAGCCAGTCGCTGCCGGTGTTCCAAGGGCGGAACAACTACTACATCAACGAACTCGGCGTCGCGCTTTTCTACCCGAACGTGCGCGGCTCGGACGGTTACGGGAAGACGTTCCTCGCGCTCGATAACGGATTCAAGCGCGAGGACAGCGTGAAGGACATCGGCGCATTTCTCGACGCGCTCGCAAAGGACGAGC
>JBDSAR010000726.1:0-3490 GCA_039922035.1 Chthoniobacteraceae bacterium | reverse complement strand
GAACTCGCGGCCCGAATCAGCGCCCGGTGAGATGAGGGAATACCGCGCGGTTTATTCCGAAGCGGCGGCAGAGTTCATACTGACCCTGCCAAAGCGCAGGCAGCGGAAGCTGGTGGACACCTGCACGAAGCTGGCACGGCATCCGTTCATCACTTCCGACTACGTGGTGAAGGATGCCAGCGGGCGTGAGATCGAACATCTCATGCTCGACGGCTTCGTCATCGCCTACTGGATTGATGTCCTGGTCAAATTGGTGATGATCGTGGAAGTGGATGATGTGGAGTAACCATGATTCCGACGCGACATCCGAATCTGTGCGTGCTCGCGCATTCCCCAAAGCCCGCCCCTTTTCCGTGCACGCCGTGCGCGGCTGTGAGATGAACGGCGCGTGCCCGTATCCACCGCCCTCATCGTCCTGCCGCTGCTGGGGGCGTTCGTCTTCACCATCAGCGCGCTGCTGCTGAAGCGGGCGTCGGACTTCGGGGCGGGGCTGTGGCGCACGGCGTTTGTGAGCAACTGCGTCTGCGCCGCGATTTTCTCCAGCCTGCTGGCATTCGGCGGGCCGCCGGTGCGCTGGGATCTGATGTGGCAGCCGGCCTGCGTGGCGCTGTGCCTGTTCGCCGGGATGCTCTCGCAGTTTCTCGCGCTGGAAAAAGGCGACGTGTCTGTGGCGGTGCCGGTGCTGGGGCTGAAGGTGATCGCCGTCGCGCTGATGACACCCCTTCTCACGAACGATCACATTGACTCACGCCTGTGGGCGGCGGTGCTGCTGAGCGCCGTGGGCATCGTGGTGCTGAACCGCAAGCAGGACGGGCGGCGTCCGCACAATGTCGGCATCACGCTTCTGGCCGCGGGCTTTGCGGCGGCGGTCTTCGGACTGTTCGATGTGCTCGTGCAAAAGTGGGGCCCGGCGTGGGGCGCGGGCCGCCTGCTGCCCATCGTGTATGCGATGAACGGCGTGCTCTCCCTCGCGTTGATTCCGAAATTCCGCGCACCGCTCTCCGCACTGCCGAGCGCAGCGTGGAAGTGGCTGATACCTGCGACATGCGCGCTCGGGGTGCAGTCCATCCTCTTCGTCGGAGCGATCACGGTGTATGGCAAGGCGACGATCGCGAACGTCATCTACTCCGCACGCGGTCTGATGAGCATCCTCGCGGTGTGGCTCGTGGGCCACTGGTTTTCCAATGCAGAGCAGGGACTCGGCAGGCGCACCCTCGCATGGCGGCTTCTCGGCGCGGCGCTGATGCTCAGCGCGATCATCCTCGTGGTGACGCGGTGAAAAATGCACGCGGGACGAAGGTTCACATGCCCGCTGCGGCGGACAGCCCGGAGCCGGAGTCTGCCAGCCTGCCTGCCTGCTTTACACCGTGCCTCTTCGCACGCGATTGCAGAGGCCCAGCCTTGCCACTCCGAGGTCAGCATGGGAAAAAATGGGATGCCGCTGCCTTCATGAAAACAAACGCCCCGCCGTTTTTACCGCTGCTCGCCCTCGTGCTCGCGTTCTTCTGGCCGGCATCGCCCAGCCATGGCCGCGCATTGTCCATCGGCGGCAACAAGACGAACGACTCGTTCGATCCCGTGTCCGGCACCAATTTTTTAGAGCTGCGGACGTCGCTGACCGGCACTTTTCCGGGGACCGCCTTCACCAGCCTCGCGACACTCACCGGCAGCCTCACCGGATTCGATTTGATCATCCTGACCCGTTTCAACGCGCAGGATCTGCAGGCCACCGAACAGACGGCGATCCGCAACTATGTGCTCACCGGCGGGAATCTGCTTTTCATCGGCGAGGCATTCGGCGGACTCTCAAACGACACGTTCACACTCCCCTTCGGCATCGCGATGTCGCCGGATGCCACGACGAATATCCCGCTCGCCCTCGCCAGCTACACGAATCCCGGACACCCATTCCTGAACGGCCCGTTCGGCGCACCGCCAGGCCAGCCATCGGGAAGCACGGCCGCGCAAGTCACCACGCTCGGGCCCTCCGTTGAGATGGCCCGCTGGAGCAACGGCGGCGGGATCGCGATTTCCGCGTTCGACCGCAAGGCACTCGCACCCGCGGCAGGCTTCGGAATATTCCTGACCGACGTGAACATGGTCACGCCAAACCGCTACTCAAACGAAGTCGGCCCGATGATCTCAAACGCCCTGACGCTCCCGGAACCGTCCACTGTGGCTTGCCTCGCACTCGGTGCGCTGGCCTGCCTTGGCCGGCGTCGCTCACGGGTCGCGGCATGCCGACAGGATATTAGCTTTCCGCGGAATCTATATTAGCCAACCGCCAACCGGATGCCATCCGGCTCTATAATAATACGGCGCTCGCGGTAGAGCACACCGATGGCTTGCTTGAACGCCTTCTTACTCATGCCCAAGGCCGAGCGGATGTCCTCCGGCGAACTGCCGTCGTGAAACGGCAGGCGCCCGCCCGCCGCCTTCAGCGCGGCGAGGATCTTCCCGGAGAGCGGCTCCAGGCGGCGATGGCCCGCGGGATCGAGACCGAGATCAATTTTGCCGTCGGGGCGGACGGAGCGGATGAAGCCATCGAGTGACTGCCCGATGGAGAGCGCCGCGCCACATTCGGCGGCATACAGGAGGCCGGTGTGCGCGCCGTTGATGATGGCCTTGTAGCCGAGCGGGGTCTCGCTCTCGACGATCAATTTCACCGCCTGCCCCTCGGAATAGCTGGGCGGCGTGAGATTGAGATGGCGGTTCAGACGCGCGGTGGCGACGATTCGATCCGAGCGTTCATCGAGCATCACGTGGACAAGCGCGCGGCCACCCGGACGAATCCCCCCGGCATACTCACGGCGAGGAAGAAGGAGATCCTTTTCGAGACCCCAATCCAGGAATGCACCGATGCTCGGCATCTCCGAGACAACGCGCAGAAACGCAAATTCGCCGACCATGGCGAGCGGGGTCTCCGTCGTCGCGACCAGCCGATCCTCGGAATCGCGATACACAAAGACGTCCACCGTTTCCCCCGGCTCCCCTCCGCCAGGAAGATAGCGGCCCGGCAGCAGGATTTCGCCGTGCGTGCCACCATCCAGGTAAAATCCGGGCGGTGCCTGGCGGACGATCGGGAGTGTGTTGCGTTTGCCGAGGATGGCCATGTGCGGCGTACTTTGCGGGATTCTGCGGAGCAAGGGGAGAATATTCCCACGGGATTGCATGCATCCGTGCAGCTCCGGACTGATCTGGATTCAAACCGGTTGCCTCGCGCGGGCTCATCCGGCATCTAGCACCTCATCATGGCTGACCGCTCACTGCTCTCGACAAAATCCATCGCCCCGCAAGACCGCCTCATCTTCGCACTCGACGTGCCGACAAAAACGGAAGCACTCGCGTGGATTGACCGCCTCGGCGACGCGGTGACTTTTTACAAGCTCGGCCTCGAATTCTGCATGAGCGGGCAATACTTCGAGGTGCTCGATGAGCTGAAGGCGCGCGGAAAAAAGGTGTTCGCCGATTTGAAGTTTTACGACGTGCC
>JBDSAR010000725.1:0-2941 GCA_039922035.1 Chthoniobacteraceae bacterium | reverse complement strand
TCCGAAAACTCATCCGTGCGGATTTTCGGCAGCACCGACCACGTCTCGTCCGCATCCGCGGACTCCGCTTTTTTTGCGGGCTTGCCCGAGTCATTCGACGCCCAGCCGACGTCCTGATCCGCCGGTTTTTCAAATTCAAACACCTGCACGCGCACCTTGCCCTTCGGCAATTCCTCCGCCGCGATCACCGCGGGCGGCAGCGGCAGCGCCTCGCTTTTCTTCTCCGTGATTTTCGACGCGGGCACCGGCAGCAGCGTCGGGACCGGGCCGCTGCGCGCCGCGTGCAGTGCGATGCGTTCAGGAGTCAGCGCCGCGCGGTAGATCGCAAGCTCGTCAATTTTCCCCGGAAACTGCGCGCTCGCCGCGCCGCCCATCGAGCCGCCGATCCACACCTCGTCGTCGTCCATCGCGGGCGCTGCGGCAGTCGCACCGCCCATGTCCCAGACCCCCTTCACTTCCTCGCCATTGATCCAACTGCGGATGCTCTCCGCCTCGCCGAATTTGTAGCTCACCACGACGTGATGCCACGCCTCGCCCGGCTGGAAGCCTCGCGTGCTCGTCCACCGATGCCATCCCTTTTCCCCCTGTGTCTCGCGGTCGTGGAAAAGAAAACCCGCGCACGCGAGTCCGCCCTGCCCGCGCAGTCGCATCGCCCAATTCTGATTTTCCGAAGTCGTCCCCGGCAGCCCTGTGCGGCCCTTGCCGACCACGTACGCCTGCCGGCCCTCGCCGAGCTTCGGGCACTGCACCCACGCCTCGATCGTGATCGTCTCGCCCTTGTCGAAACGCAGCACGCTCTTCGCGCCGATGCCCTGCGAATCCTTCACGCGCAGATGCGTGTCGCGCTCGTACCCGGAAAAATCCGCCGCCGTGTTTTCCTCGGCAAACAGCGGGAAGGCCGGCGGTCGCGGCCCCGCCTCCGCGAGCGAAACCTTGTCGCCCGCATTCGCCCGCAGCGCCTCGTCCGTCTCGCTCGAAGTGCAGCATTCCTCGATGCTGTCGAAGCGCCAGTACGCCCCCGGCTTGTCCGCGAGGATGAGTTCGCGGTAGTTCCGCGCATCCGCGGCGTGCGAAAACGGAACGAGGCTCGTGATGGAGACGGACAGTGCGGCAATGGCGGTTCGCAGGGCGGGTGTGATCATGGGGCAGTAAGGACACCCGCAATCTGCCAAATCCGTAGGGCGGGGACAATGGCCCATTCGGGCTACTTCGCGTCTGCGGCTCAGGCGCGTCGTGGCATGCTCACGAGTCCACGCTGGAGTGCAGTGGTCGCAGCCTGCGTGCGATCCTGCACGCGCAGTTTGTCCAAAATCACCTTCACGTGGTTCTTCACGGTGTTCTCCGCGACCCCGAGGGCCGTGCCTATTTCCTTGTTGCTGCGTCCGCGCACGATCAATTCCAGCACCTCGCGCTCCCGGGCGGAAAGCTCGGGCATCGCGCGCCATTTTGCGAAGCGCCCCGCGATGTCGGGCGGCAACTGATACGTTCCCGCGTGGGCGGCGCGGATGGCTTCCAGCAGCGGTTTGGTCTCCGTGTTTTTCAGCAGGCATCCGGCAGCGCCGGCCTCGAGGACGCGGAAGATGTCCTCCTCGGTTTCAAAGGTTGTCAGCACGAGGATGCGCGCATCGGGGAACTTCGCGCGAATCGCCGCAGTCGCCTCCACGCCGCCCATGTCGGGCATTCTCAAATCCATGAGTGTCACATCCGGACGGTGCTCCGCGAATGCCGCGACCGCCGCCGCACCGCCCGAGGCCTCGGCCACCACAGTGAGATCCGGCTGCGTCTCCAGCAGACCGCGCAGGCCCACGCGCACCACGAGGTGATCGTCCACCAGCATGAGTCGGATTTTGCGCGGAGGCATTTTTAGCAGGGTGCGATGACCGTGAGTGTCGTCCCGTCTCCAGGCTGCGAGTGCAAGTCCACCTTCGCGCGAATCTGCTCCGCGCGCTCGCGAATGCCGCGCAGTCCGAAGTGTCCCGAGGGCATCAGCGCAGCCCGCGCGGGATCAAAACCGCAGCCGTCATCCGTGATCGTGAGTCGCACGGATGACTCCGCGTATTCGAGCGTGATGCCGATGCGTTTCGCGCGAGCGTGGCGCACCGCGTTGTTCACGCATTCCTGCGCGATGCGCAGAAGATTTGCCTCGGTCGCTTCGGGCAGGCTGCGCGGAGTTCCGGCCGTTTCAAAATGGAGTGCGATGCCTGTACCCGCTGTGATTTGCCGCGCGAGTTCCGGCAGCGCGATTGCGAGGCCGCCGCGCTCCAGTTCGGACGCGCGCAAGTTCAGCAGCGAACGCCGGAATTCCTCCTGTCCGTGCCTCACCATCTGTTTCGCGGTTTCGAGTTGCGCCTGCGCTTCATTGGCTCCGCTGGGCAGACGTGCGGCGAGCGCCTCCAGTTGAAAGCCGAGCCCGGAGAAACTCTGCGCAAGCGTGTCGTGCATTTCGCGGGCGACGCGCTGACGCTCCTCCAGCACCGCCTCGCGTTCCACCTTCTCACGGATCACCGCCGTCTGTGCCGCGACGCGCCGCCGCAGTGTCGCCGCCCACCCGAGCGCCGCCGTCGCGATTCCCAGCAGCACCGCGCCGGCCCACGCCAGCCGCTGCGCCGTCCACCACGACGGAGCCGCGAGCACCACAATGTCCGACGGGGAGCGCAGTAGCAGCTCGATCGAACGCGGCTTTGCCTGAAATCCTGCGCGCGGAAAACTCGGTTCCTCGACCCGGCAGATGCCCGTGAGCTGCACGCGGCTCCCGGCACGCAGCGGCAGCGTCGTGCGTGTGAGGCGAGCGCTGAACGCCACATTCTCCGCGCGCAGAAGCAGCACGGATTCGGTCGGCGTCTCCAGCAGTTCGATGAGCTGCGCATCGAGCGTCACGAGGTTCGCGTCGTTCGCGCCGGTCAGCGCCTGCTTCATCGTCACGCGCACCGGCTCCGGTTCC
>JBDSAR010000724.1:0-7701 GCA_039922035.1 Chthoniobacteraceae bacterium | reverse complement strand
AGATGACCGCAT
Organism: Chthoniobacteraceae bacterium; assembly: GCA_039922035.1. Classification (GTDB taxonomy): domain Bacteria; phylum Verrucomicrobiota; class Verrucomicrobiia; order Chthoniobacterales; family Chthoniobacteraceae; genus SXWH01. The sequence goes on along the minus strand of JBDSAR010000724.1, from coordinate 7,689 downwards.
TCGGCGCGAGCTTCCGCACCGTGTCGCGGAACGGCTGCCATTCGATGCGATGCCCGTTGTAAAAGCTCACAAGCGACACTTGCACGAGCCTCGTGCGCTCGTTGAGCAGCGGGGCAAGCTGCGTCGGATCGAGCGCGCCTTCGGTGGCTTTCCACACGCGCAACGTCGGCGCTTCCGCCGCGCGCAGCCATGGCGTGACGCCTGCGGGAAAATCGAGATCGCTCACGACGACTTCATCGCGCGCACCGAGTTGCAGCGCGGATGCGAGAAGGTTGTATGCCTCGGAGCTGCACGAGCAGAACGACACCTCGGCAGTCTGCAAACCGAGCATCCGCGCGCTCACTTCCCGACACGCCTCGACCGCCGCGAAATGCCCGTCGCGTCCCTTCATGCCGCGCAGCTTGTCGTGCCAGTAGGCCTCGATGGCTTCGCCCGTGCAGCGTGGAGGGATGCTCTCGGCGGCGGTGTTGAGATACGTCATTCCCGACAGTGTCGGGAAATCACGGAGGCGTGTGGATTCGGTGAGCATGGGGAAAAGTTCAGTGTCTTCGATGGCGTTTCATTTCACGGTCAGCTTCGCCGCTTCCAGCTCAGTCAATGAGTGCTCGAAAACGGCGATCTCGTCGAGCCGTCCCTCCCAGTTCGAGTCGTTGTCGCTGCGTCCGCCGAAGAAGCACTGGGTGAGGTCGGCGGTGAAATTCGCGGCTGCCTTCGTTTCGATTTCAATCTGTCCGTTGAGATAGACCCGCACGGTCTGGCCGTCGCGCACGAAGATGACGTGCTGCCACTGCCAGCGTGGGATCTCAGTCTTGCCGGCGCTCGCCGTGGCTGCGTCGTCCCCGTGAAAAAAAATCAGCCGCCCTGAGTGGGCGCTCTTCCCGCCGATGCCGAGATGATCACCATTTGCTCCGAGGCCATGATCACGGTCGCGGGAGAAGAGCCAACCGCTCACATCGCGCCCGTCGTTCGGCATGCCGTTCCAGAGCCACATCGAGACGGAGTAATGATCGCCGAGGCCAGCGAGGCGCGTACGCAGACGTCCGCCGACGAAGTGCGGGGCGCGGTTGATCTCGCCGTTTGCGCAAAACTCCGCCGGGCGCGGACCGTCGAGGTAGTAGGTGATCTCGCGTTCATACACCGCATCGTGGCCGCGCCCGCTTGCGTCGCTTGCGTGCGGCCCGGTGAATTCATTCAGACGCCAGTATGCGACTGGCTTTGCATCCAAAATCGCGCGCGTGGCGGTGCCGTCGCTGAGCTTCCATTCACGCCGCTGTTTGCCGCTGACCTTTTCCAGCAGTCCGATGGCAGCGTCCGCAATCTTCGGCTCCGCCATGACTTCGAGTCCTGCGGAGCGCGCGGCCCAGGTGTTGTAGCCGCCGAAAAGATGCTGCTCAGGCGGCGGGATGTAGCCGTCGCCGCCGTTGGCCAGTTCGATCACCATGGTGTGTGCGAGCGGGCTCGCGGCTTTGATCTTCAATCCGGTGATGGCGTACGTCTCGCACGGCGTCGTCGCGATCCCGATGTCGCCGATGCGCAGCGCCTGCACGACGACCTCGGTCTTCTGCTTCTCATGCAGGAAAATCTGCTCGCGCGCGTAGATCTCCGACTGCGTCTTCACGAGTCGGTCGCCCACTTGCGCGACGATGCGCTGCGCCCATTCGAGGCGCTGCTTGTCGGGCAGGCGATAGTTGAGCGTCATGCGGCGCTCGGCCATCGCGATGTCGGCGTCGTCGCGGTAATGGATGCCCGTGTAGGCGTTCATCGCGATGTCGAGCAGGCCGTTCGTGTATTCGTCGATCGTCGGCTTCGGGCGGTCCTTCTCCGGGACTTTGTAATCCACCCGGTAGATGTCGCCGCTGCAGCCGTGCGACATGATGCCGACAAACGGCGCCTTCCCCGCCGCGGCATCGGGCGCGATGCGCTTCTTCAGGCCCTCGGAAAAAAGTCCGAAGTAATCCGCGCTGATGTCCTTGTCGCCGAAGTAGTGCATCGAAAAATTCCCGAGCACCGCGAGCGGGCGGCCGTCGCGCGATTGGATGGAAATGAGCGAGAGATCGGGATCCTTCGGCCCAGCTTCGCCCGTCACGTCGTCCCAATTCCGACCCGCGTGCATGTTCGCGCGCACTGTCATGTTTCCGAACGGATCCTCCACGATGCGATCGGGCCGCCGGATCCATTGCCGCAGCGCGGTAAAGTCACCGGCGTCGCCTTTCGCAAAACCGACTCGAGCCGGCTCCAGCGCGGCCTGGGCGGCGGCGATGGCCTCCACGAGTTTGTCACGCAGGAAGGGCACATACGCGGGATCCGGATCGGTGCCGAGGCAGCCCATCGAGGCCGGCGCGCTGTGCGCGTGCGTGGCGGAGATGAGCATCCGGTTGGCAGGAATCCCCGTGCGCTTTTCCGCCAGCGCCTTCGCTTCATCGAGCAGGGGCCGCGTCATCATGCAACTGTCCACGACGACCATGACGAGTTGCTCCTTCCCGTCCGCCAGCGCGATGGCGCGCGCGTGGATGCGTGTGTTGATCTTGTCCACGGAGCGGCTGGTCATGCCGCCATTGACGAGCACCGGCAGCTTCACCGGCGTGATGTCCACCGCCGCAGCTCCAGCTCTGAACTCAGCGCGAATGGGCGCGACGCACACCGCAAGAAGAGCGAGCGCGAGGCCGAGCGGTCGTCGGAGAAGTGAGACAGTGCGGCATGGGATGACTGGATTCATGATGTTCAGGAGGGGTTCATTTGAGTTTCCAAAAATTGGGCGGTTCAAGTGTGCGTTTCGCCGGAGTTCATCTGGATGCACCCCCGCGCACAAATGCGACCAGGTCGCGCAACTCCTCGTCGGTCAGCGTGGCGACAAGGCCCGGCGGCATGAGCGAAGTCGTCAACTCGGTGCGCTGGATGATGTCGGCTTTTTGAAACGTCCGCTCCTTGCCGGTGAGATCGCGGAAGACATCGATGCTCGATGAGCGGAGCAGGATGCCGATGAACTCGGTGCCGTCCTTCAGCTTCAGCAGCGTGGGATAGAACTGCGGGGCAACCTCGCGACTCGGTTCGAGGATGGAGCGGAGCGTGCCGGGCAGATCACTCTGCTGCGCGATGAGGCTGAGGTCGGGGCCGACGACATTCCCGCGGCCGCTGTGGCGGTGGCACGTGGCGCACATCGCCATGCGCGGATGGAAAAAGATGCGGCGTCCTGCGTCGGCGTCCGCCTTGCCGGGCAGCGCGTCGAGGCGCTTCAGCCACGCATTCGTATCCTCGTATGCAGGGCGGCCGGCATTGATGGATGCGGGATCGAGCAACGCCTTTGCCAGCGATGCGGACTCGGGGTGATGCAGCGCCGCCGCACTGATGGATTTCCTGGCCGTGTCATCAAGTGACGACGAACGCAGGGCGCGCAGCGCTTCGTCGCGGAGTGTCGCGCTGTCGTGCGTGGAGAGTTTCACGAGCAGCGCGTGATGCTCCGGTGAAGCGGATGCTGAGAGGCCGACAATGGCTTCGGCGCGCAGCTCGGCGTCGCGCGATTCATCGGTGGCGATTTCCGCGAGCAGGGCGCGTGCGTCGTCCGCGTCGCGCGCGACGAGTGTCCGTGCCACTTCGAGCGAGAGGACCGGATCGTTCGCTGCCAGAAGTTCACGCAGCATCGGCACTTTGATCTTTGGATGCGTCGCCGGCAGGAGACGCAGCGCAAAGCCCTTGAGGCGGGCAGGGACGGCGGGATCCGTCACACGCTCGACGAGTACTGCTGCGTCAGTCACTCCAGCGCCGGGATTTCCACGCAGCGTGTTCCAGGTCGCGAGCGCCGCCTCGAACAGGCGGTAGTCGAGATCCGGCTGCGTGAGCATCCGCTCCACATCGGCGCTGAAGCTGGTGAGCACGGCATCCGCGATCCAGCGCAGGCATTCGAATCGGATCTCAGGATCGGAATCGTGCAGCAGCGCTCGCACCCATTTTTCCTCGGTAAGGTTCACGCGGCGCAGCGCGACGAGTGCCCAGACGCGATCGTTCGCGGGCAGTGCGCGTAACGAATCCGCTGTCCACGCCGAACTTTCGTGCGCGAGCGCAGCCAGTGCGGCATCGGAAAGATACGGGTCGCTGCCACGCGCATGCGCGAACAGTTGCGCTTGCGAGAGTTTCGCCTTCCCGTCGCGCAGATCCTTTGCGAGCCGCGCGTCATCGTTGATCGGATCAAAGCCCTTTTTGATCCACGTCGCCTTCGTCTGGTCGATCTCCAGCTTCCAGAGTCGTCCGCGGCCGTGCAACTCGTATGAGCTGAAGACCCAGTCGGTCATGTAGAACGCGCCGTCCGGCCCTTTCGCGATGCAGGTGGGCCGGAAAAAATCGCTGCCGTGGAGCAGTTCGATGCGCTGCGACGTGTAGCCTGCGCCTTTGCGCGTGAGCGGGTAGTAATTCACGCGGTGATCGCTCCAAGACGGCTCCATCATGCCGCCGCCCACCGGCACGAGCGCGCACGGCGCTTCGCCGGATGGATGAATCATCGGCAGCGTGCCGCGCAACTCGCCATTCCACGCGACGAACGGATGCACCGGCGCGCTGCCATACACCCACTGGAAACCGTAGTCCGCGCCCTCGACGATGCTGAGCAGGCGGCACGGCGGACGGCTGCCGGGATCATTGTCTGCCGCGAAAATCTCGCCGTCGCCGCGCACGTAGAGGCCGAACGGATTCCAGAATCCACGCGCGATGCGGTGCAGCCTTTTGCCGTCGGGCGTGCATCGGAAAATTCCGCCTTCGCCGCGGCCGGTGATCTTCACGCCGTCGCGCGAGGTGAGCGTCCAGTCCTTGCCGAAATTTTCGCCGAGCGAAAATACCAGCCCGCCGTCGGGATGCCACGCCATGCCGGAGAGGCCGTTGTGCGGATACGTCGAGACGGTGTCGAGGGTCGCGACATTTTCCTCCGTGTCGGCGATGCCGTCGCCATCCGTGTCGCGGATGCGCAGGATGCGACTGCGCTCGGAGAGATAGACCCAGCCGTCGGGGCCGAGCTTCAGGTGCATCGTGGAGTTGGTCTTGTTGTAAAAGACGCGGCGATTCTTTCCGTTTTTATCGAAGACGAGAATCTCGTCGTGCTCCGGTCCCGCGTAGCCTTGCGGTCGGAAATGCGTGTGGTTCGAGACGAGCCAGATGTTGCCCTTTGCATCCACGTCCACGCCGACCGGAGTGACGAGATCGGGATGCTCCGCGAGCAGCGTGAGTTTCACGCCGGGCTGCACCGTCTCGATCTGCGGCGGGAGATCCGCGGGGACGAACGGCGCTTTCGGCGAGTCGGAACGGGGTGCGGCGTGTGAGAAAAGTGGCAGCGTGAGTGCGGTGAGGATGAGTCGTTTGAGCATGGGAGGAATGAGGTGGCCGAGTCGTTCAGGTCGCGGCGGGCGTTTCACCTTTTCGCCAGAGCAGCAGCATGGCGATGAGCGCGATGCACGGGGTCCAGCCGATGAGGGCGATGCCGACGTCGAAGGACTGCGTGCGGTCTATGAGTCTGCCGAAAAATTTCTGCAAGGGTGCGGACACCAGCCAGCCAATCGCGGAGAGAAGGCCGGTGGCTTTGCCGACATGCAGCGCGCCGAGTTCCTGTGTGAACGAATAATAGCAGGGGAACAGTCCGAGTGCCGCAGCGCCGACGATGAAGAGCACCGCGAGCAGCATGGTTCCCTTTGGCAGCAGTGCGATGACGCTCGTGAGCGCGGTGATGGCCGAGCACACGGCAAATATGCGGAGCCGCGCCGAGTGCGGATTCACTTTGCGGCGGATGAGCCACACCGCTGCCGCGCCGGAAAGAATGCAGCCGATGTCCGTCGCAATGTAGAAACCCGAACTGATGAGCAGCGCGTCCGCCTCCGAGTAGGCGCGGCCCTGTTGGAGAAATTTTGTGAGCCACGCGCGGACGATGTGCCAGATGATGTTGATCGCGATCACCATGACGGTGAGCGCCCAGAATCGCGCATCGCGGACGATGCCGCGCAGCCACGGCGACACGTTTGCGCCGCCGGGTTTCTCCGCGGGCGTGACTTTCAACTCCCCGCTCCGGAAACTGGCAAGCCACGCGCCGATCCAGACTAGGCCGAGCGCGCCGATCAGCACGAATGCCGGTCTCCACGCGCCGACGCCGGCGTTGCCGGAAATCATCGCGCGGAGGATCAGCGGCGTGAAGATCGCGCCGAGGGATGCGCCGCTTTGCAGGATACTGTTTCCGAACGTGCGATCTTTTTCGCTCAGCAGCGCCGATGTCGTCTTCAGCGCGCAAGGCCACTGGCCTGCCTCGAAGAAGCCGAGCAGTGCGCGCAGGACGAGCAGCGTGTCGTAGCCCCGCGAAAATCCCGAGAGCAGTCCCATCGCCGACCAACCGAGCACGACGGCGGGATACAGCACGCGCACTGAGATGCGATCCGCGAGCAGCCCGAAGACCAGCGAGCCCGCGGCGAAGCCCCAGCCGAAGGCGAACTCGATGTTGCCGTATTGCTCCTGCGAAAGCTTGAACTCGTCGGTGATGCGCTTCGCGACGCTCGCGAGCGTCTGGCGATCCATGTAGTTGAGCATGGTCGCGAGGAGCAGCAGGCCGGTGACCCACCATTTCCACGAGGACGAGCGTGCGGGACCGGCGGCGGAATCGCTCATCCGTTCCAGCTTTTTCCATCCCACACGAGCATCCGCTCGACGAGCGAAACTGCGCCGCGTGTGAATGTCTGAAACAGCGCCTCGCCCTTTTCCGCGCTGGCCTCGCGCGGATCGCCGACGTGCCCGTGCTCGCTGCGATCAGTCATCGTCCAGCCGCGGCTGGCGGGTTCAAAGGCGCTGCCGAATTCCTGCGGTGGGACGCTAAGGTGATTCTTCACGAGGTGCGGCGCGAGCCGGAGCACCATCGAGGTTTCCCACTCGCACGCGTGACCCATTTCCTTCTGCTTGAGATCGGCGTGGGCCTTGTGCGCCTCGGCGTCGAGATTCCAGTAAGTGCAAAAGAGCAGCAGCAGGTCCTTCCGTTCGCGATGACGCTGGCGTGTTTCGAAGACGGCCTGTTTTCCGGGAACGTCGTTGCCACCGTGTCCGTTCAGGAGGAGCAGGCGCTTGAAGCCATGCGCGATGAAATTTTCTAGCAGGCCGCAGAGCAGATCGAGATACACGCGCGGCTCGGCGGAGAGCGTGCCGGGGAAATCCATGTGGTGATGCGAATTCCCGAGCCACTGCAGCGGCACGAAAACGGCGCGCGTGCCGAGTGCGGTCTCCGAGCGCTTCGCGATTTCACCCATCAGCATCGAGTCCGTGAAGACCGGCATGTGACGTCCGTGCTGCTCCACTGCCGCGACGGGGAAAACGATCGGCGTGTCGCGGCTCAGCGAGGCGACGTCGGGCCAGGTGAGTTCGGCGAGATTCATCGGCTCAGTAGGTGGCGCGTCCGCCGGATAGGTCGAAGGTTGCGCCGGTTGAAAACGAGCAGTCTTCCGAGCAAAGCCACGCGACGAGCGCAGCGGCCTCCTCGGTTTTTCCGAAGCGGCCCATCGGGATTTTGGAAAGCATGTAGTCAATGTGCGACTGCGCCATCTGCTTGAGGATGTCCGTCGCGATGACGGCGGGCGTGACGCAATTCACGACGACATTGCTCGTCGCGAGTTCCTTGCCGAGGGACTTTGTGAGCGCGATGACGCCGGCCTTCGATGCGCTGTAGTGCGCGGCGTTCGG
>JBDSAR010000723.1:0-4416 GCA_039922035.1 Chthoniobacteraceae bacterium | reverse complement strand
GGCGTCATCGTGCCGCATCAAGGAATCATGCGACTGGTTGTGAACAACGACTACGCACCATTCCGCGCGGACGACACGGTCGCGTTCGCATCGAATGTCTGCTTTGACGCGGCGACCTTCGAGATCTGGGGCGCACTGCTGAATGGCGCGGCCCTCGTCATCACACCACGCGATGTCCTGCTTTCACCCTCCGCACTCGCGCGGCACCTCGCGCTGTATCGCATCGGTATTCTTTTCCTGACGACGTCGCTGTTCAACCGCCTCGCGCACGAGGCTCCGGCGATGTTTGGCGGACTTCGGACATTGGTTTTTGGCGGCGAGACTGCCGATGCCGAGAGCGTGCGGCTCGTGCTCGCACATGGCAGGCCGCGGCGGCTCGTGAATGGCTACGGCCCGACGGAGACGACGACGTTTGCGATCTGCCACACGATCGAACACGCCGGAGGCGCATCCATCCCGATCGGGCGTCCCATCGCGAATACCCGTGTTTTTCTCCTCGATGCGGCGCAACAGCCCGTGCCGATCGGAGTCGCCGGTGAGATTTGCATCGGTGGTCCCGGAGTCGCGCTCGGCTATCTCGGCGAGCCGGGGCTCACAGCGGAAAGTTTTGTCGAGACGGCGCATGGCCGCCTTTATCGCGCCGGCGATCGCGCGCGCTGGCAGGCGGACGGGACGATTGATTACCTCGGGCGGAAGGACCAGCAGGTGAAGTTGCGCGGCTTCCGCATCGAGCCAGGTGAGATCGAGACGGCGCTCCAGCAGCACCCGCAGATCCGCCACGCAGCCGTCGCGGTCCATGCCGGGGACGCGGGTGAAAATGCACTCATCGCATACATTGTGGCTGAGCCGGGCGGGCGCTTAGAAGATATCACGCTGCGTGAATTCCTCAGCCAGCGCGTGCCCGGCTACATGATCCCGTCTGCCTTTGTCTGGATGGACGCGCTGCCTCTCACGGCAAACGGAAAACTCGACACGCAGCGACTCCCGGCACCCGAGGCGACTGCAGCCGCCACGCCTGCCGGAGCGGTTCCGCCGCGCAACGAATGCGAGCGAGGCATCGCAGCGATTTGGAAGCGCGCACTCGGACGTGATGCGTCATCGGTCCTTGAAGATTTTTTCACGGCCGGCGGCCATTCGCTCCTCGCCCTCCGGCTGCTCGTCGAAATCCGAAACCAATTTGGCATCGAAGTCCCTGCCCGGCGTCTTTTTGAAACGCCCACGATCGCTGGCCTCTCCGAGTATGTCCTGGCACGCACGACAGAGGCGGTGCCGGCGAGGAAATACCTCATGCCCGTTCAGAAAGGCAGCACGGCACTGCGCCCGCTCTTCCTCGTGGCAGGCGGATGGGGCGGCGAGATCGAGTTCCTCGTGTACGGCGAATTGTCCCGGCAGATCGATCCGGCTCGGCCGGTCTGGGGCTTGAAGGCGCGGGGTGCGGGAACGGGGGACGCACCGCATTCCACAGTCACCGAAATGGCCGCCGACTACCTCCGCGAGATCCGCCAACTCCAGCCAAACGGGCCTTACCTGCTGGCTGGCGAGTGCGTCGGCGGCATCTGTGCATACGAGATGGCGTGCCAGCTTGAAAAGGCCGGCGAGATTGTGGCGTTAGTCATGCTATTGGACACGGTGGTGCCAGCCCACAGCCAACTGAATACTTATCTCGATGCCGAAGCGCGCAAGCGCGACTCGGAGGCGCGGCAGTTCTCCCTGTTTCGCCGGGTGCGGCATCACCTCGCGGAAATGTCCGGCCTCTCGCTCAGGGAGAAATTCGACTACATTTCCAACAAGGCATTGGGCCGCAAGAAGACGAACCCTGCCACTGAACCGCAAGCGCCGGGTGAGCATCCCCGCGGGCAGAAGGATTACCCCGTCACCCTGCTGCGGCATCGCCTGCAGCCGTACGGCGGCACCGTTACGCTGCTGGTTGATGAAGAATCCGAGGCCCTCCACGGAAATCTCGGCTGGGACAAAGTTTCCTTGGGAAGACTGGAAACGCACATCCTGCCGGGCACCCACCTTACTTACATCCGCGAAAATTCAGCGGCCGCGGCTGCGACACTCCGCGAACTGCTTCTTCAGACCACGCCCCATCTCCACAATGCTCCAGCCACCGTTTAACTGGCCCGCAGGCCCCGTCCGCCCGCAGCTCGCACCTGGGGAAATTCACCTCTGGCGCGCGACGCTCGACGATCCGATCCGCCTCTCCGGTGCGGAATCCGTGCTCTCGCGGGACGAACTTTTCCGCGCGGCACGATTTGCGCAGGTGGTGGATCGCGAACGCTTCATTCTGGCACATGGCGCGCTCCGGATGGTGCTCGGGCTTTATGTCGCGGCCGATCCGCAGTCCCTCGAATTCCGCACTGGACCGATGGGGAAACCCGCGCTGGTGCAGACTTTCACCGACCTGCGTTTCAATCTCAGCCATTCCGGCGACATTGCACTGATCGCGGTGACGCGGGGACGCGAGGTCGGCGTGGATGTCGAGCGGGTGCAGCGGGACATCGAGTTTGATCCGATCGTCGAGCACTACTTCGAGCCGACCGAGGCATGGGATCTCCGCACCGCGCCGCCGCATGAGCGCGTGGGGAAATTTTTTGATCTGTGGACCCGGAAGGAAGCCTGCGTGAAAGCGGAGGGCACCGGCCTCGGACTGAAAGCCCGCCTCGATCATTTCGGCGTGCGCAATCTCAGCCCCGGCCTCGGCTATGCCGGCGCGGTGGCCTGCGAAGGGCATGAGTGGCAACTGGCATGCTGGCATTGGAGTGTGTAATCCAGCGTGATGCCCGAATTGCAACCCAGCCCACCTGCAGGCATTCCGCCGGACTACGAGATCCATATCGAGGCCCGCAAGGGCTGGCTGCGCGTGGATTGGCGCGAACTGTGGGACTACCGCGACCTGCTCTTCGTGCTCGTGCGCCGCGACTTCCTTGCAAAATACAAGCAAACAGTGCTGGGCCCGCTTTGGTTCATCCTGCAGCCGCTGCTGAACACGCTCGTCTTTACCGTCGTCTTCAACAAGGTCGCCGGCATCGAGACCGGCGGCATCCCGCCCCTGCTCTTCTACCTCTGCGCGCTGCTGCCGTGGGGCTACTTTGCCCAAAATGTGACGACCGGCGCGCTCACGTTCACCGCGAACGCGCACCTTTTCGGCAAGGTCTATTTTCCCCGGCTCGTCGTGCCGATCTCGACCGTGCTTTCGAATCTCTTCGCGCTCGGGCTCCAGTTCGCAGTGTTCTTCATATTCGCCGCGTGGTTCGCTTTTCGCGGCAGCAGCATTCACTTCGGCCCGGACATCCTGCTCTCGATTCCGCTGCTCCTCATCGCTGCAGCGCTCAGCCTCGGCCTGAGCCTGCTCATTTCCGCATCCACGGCAAAATACCGCGACCTCACGCACCTGACGCCGATCCTGCTTCAGCTCTGGATGTTTGCGACACCTGTGATCTACCCGCTCTCGAAACTCACCGGCGGCGACGGCCACTTCGCCTGGATCGCGTGGATGAATCCGATGGCACCGGTGGTCGAGGGCTTCCGTTTTGCGCTGCTCGGCAGAGGCGAATGGAATGGCGCGATGCTCGGTGTCTCAGTGATCGCCAGCGTGATCATTCTCCTGCTCGGGATCGTGGCATTTGGCCGCGCGGAAAGGACGGTGACCGACAGTGCCTGATCCAGCGTCGCAAGGGACCGCCGCGGCCCTCCCGCGAATTTCCGTGATCATCCCGACTCTCAACCAGGGCGGGTTCATCGAGAGCACGCTGCGCTCGGTCATTGATCAGGATTACCCAAATCTCGAACTCGTCGTGATGGACGGCGGATCGAAGGATCGCACCCGCGAGATCCTCGAACGTTTCGCGCCGCACATCGCGTTTTGGGAAAGCGCGGAAGATCGCGGCCAGTCGCACGCCATCAACAAGGGCCTCGCCCGTGCGACCGGCGAAGTCTGGTGCTACCTGAACAGCGACGACCTGCTCACGCCTGGATCACTCGCGCGGATCGGCGAACTTTTCCGGGATCCCTCCGTGGATTGGGTCGGGGGCATCTCGGTAATTTTCGACGAGCAGTCGGACCGCGGGACTGTCACGCCGCAGGAGCCAAAGTCACAGAAGGAAGTCGTCACGCCGTGGTCACGCTCAGTTGAGCACGTCTTCCCCTGCTCGAATGTCTGCTACATGCGGCGCGCGATTTACGAAAAGCTCGGCGGCTTCGACGAGAGCTACGGCTATTCGATGGACATGGAGTACTACACCCGCGCGCATTTCGCCGGCTACCGCCTGCACCGCATCCCCGAGGTGCTCGGCCGCTGGCGCTGGCACCCTGCGAGCAAGACCGTGAAGGACGGCAGCGCATACCGTTTTCTCGAGGAGGAACTCCGCATCGCGGCCACTTACGCAAACCGTCTGGCACCTGCCGACCGCG
>JBDSAR010000722.1:0-2552 GCA_039922035.1 Chthoniobacteraceae bacterium | reverse complement strand
TCGAAAGCCCGCGGCTCAATATCGAGCATCTCCTCGCCCACGTGATGGGCAAGCGGCGCATGGATCTCTACATGGAATTCGATCGGCCGCTTTCCGAAAAGGAACTCGGCCCGCTGCGCGATCTCGTCCGGCGTCGCGCGCAGCGCGAACCGCTGCAGCACCTGCTGGGCACCGTCGAATTCCTCGGGCTCACGCTGAAGAGCGACACCCGCGCACTCATCCCGCGCCAAGAGACGGAACAGCTTTGCGAGATGCTCGTCACGCAGGCGAAGCATGCAGACTGCATTTGGAAAAGTGGAAGCATTGCCGATGTCGGCACGGGCAGCGGCTGCATCGCGCTCGCGCTCGCGAATGCACTGCCGGAGTCGAAAGTGATCGGCTTGGACACATCGGATGACGCGCTGACACTCGCGCGGGAGAATGCAGAGCGCATCGGACTCGGCACTCGTGTTACTTTTTCAAAAAGCGATCTGCTCTCGGCAGCGGATGGACCGCTCGATCTTATTGTCGCCAACCTTCCCTACATCCCCACTGCTGAGCTTGCAGCACTGCAGCCCGAGGTGCAGCGCGATCCGCGTTCGGCTCTCGATGGCGGTGCAGATGGACTCGAACTCGTCCGGCAACTGATGCCGCAGGCTTCCGCGAAACTCCGCAGCGGTGGAGTGCTTGCTCTCGAACTCGGCCTCGATCAGCCAGCGATTCTCGCACCGGAATTTTCCGCACCCGGATGGCGCGATGCAAAAATCCTGAAAGATCATCAGGGGCGCGACCGTTTCCTCTTCGCAACACATGGATAAGATTCTCGTACACGGCGGCAACAAACTCAGCGGCAACGTCCGCATCTCAGGCAGCAAGAACAGCGCGCTGCCCATCCTCGCGGCGACATTGCTCACGAGGGACGCCTGCACGATCTCGAATGTGCCTGACCTCTCGGACATCCACTACATGCTCCAGATCCTCTCGCAGCTCGGCGCGAGCGTGGAGCGTGCGAGCGGCACCGTGCGAGTCCACGCGGAGCAGATCAAGTCCGAGGCACCCTACGAGATCGTGCGGAAAATGCGGGCATCCGTCTGCGTGCTCGGGCCGCTGCTTGGCAGGATGAAGGAGGCGATCGTCTCGCTCCCCGGCGGCTGCGTCATCGGTGATCGCCCGATTGATCTTCACATCAAAGGCTTCGAGGCACTCGGCGCGACGAGCCACATCGAGCACGGAAACGTGAAGCTTTCCGCCAAGGAACTCCGCGGCGCGAGCGTGAACCTCCGCGGCAAACAGGGACCAACCGTCCTCGGCACGGACAACGTGATGATGGCCGCGACGCTCGCCAATGGGACGACGATCATTGACAGCGCGGCAGCGGAACCGGAGGTCGTGGACCTCGCTAATTTCCTGAACAAGATGGGTGCAAAGATCGAGGGCGCGGGCACGCGGCGCATCGTCATCGAGGGCGTGAAGGAATTGCATGGCGCGGAGCACAGCGTCATCCCCGATCGCGTCGAGGCCGGCACGTATCTCGTCGCCGGCGCGATGATGGGTGCCGAAGTCCGCCTCCAGCGTGTGAATCCCGAGCACCTCGGCGCGGTCATCGGGGCCGTCCGGGAGAGCGGCTACGCAGTCGAAATCGGTGCGGACACCATCCTAGTCCGCGGCAACGGCAGCCCGAAACCGCTGCGTCTCACGACTGAGCCGTATCCCGGATTTCCCACGGACATGCAGGCGCAGATGTGCGCGATGCTTTGCAAGACGAGCGGCATCAGTGTCATCAGTGAGACGGTTTTCCCGCAGCGATACATGCACGTCAGCGAACTCAAGCGCATGGGTGCGGACATCTCGCTCGACGGCCACACGGCGATCATCCAGGGAGTGGAAAGGCTGAGCGGCGCGCCAGTGATGGCGAGCGATCTCCGGGCGAGCGCCGCCCTCGTGCTCGCCGGCCTGCAGGCCGATGGCGTCACCGAGGTGAACCGCGTCTATCACATTGATCGTGGTTACGAATCCATTGACCAAAAGCTCAACGACATCGGCGCACGGATCGAGCGAGTGAAGGCGTAAGACTGCGGTTGGAGCGGATTACCAAAAAGCATGTCCGTTTTTCGAGGAGCAGGGGCGCCCTCGACCCCATTTGCCCCTTGGGGCGGGGCGCCCCTGCTCCTTGTGCCGCGGCTGCGACATTTCTTTAACCGCTCTAGCTTTCCCAAAAAGCTTTCGGCTTTCAAAGGAACAATACGGTGCGTTGAACGCAAATCATTGCGCACATTCGCGGAGGCGGCGGGAAAGAAATGCCTGCTCAGATTTTGTGTCCGCAAAGTGGAGGGCATGATCAAAATACCCCGCGGCGGCGGCATGATGGCCTAGTTGCATTTCGAACTCGCCGAGCACGGCGTAGAGCAGGTGGTAGGATTCCAGACGGCTGCGGTCCGGGATCGCCTGCACAGCGACGATGCCCTCGGCAGGACCGTGCGCGTGGGCAACGGCAATGGCGCGATTCAGCGCGACCACGGGCGAGGCATCGAGCCGCACGAGATGATCGTAGAGCGCGAGGATTTGCGGCCAGT
>JBDSAR010000721.1:0-6982 GCA_039922035.1 Chthoniobacteraceae bacterium | reverse complement strand
AATTCATGCACGTCCTTCACCTTCGCGCTCCACTTCGCGGCGCGCGCGGCATAGAGCGGATCGTTGTGCAGCAGGTGATCGTAGTGCTTGAGGTGCGAGCCGCAGCCGCCGGCATTCGTGATGATCGCATCGAGATCATCGAGCGATCCGGCGCTGGCTTCCATCTGATCGATGTTCCGCCGCGCCATGTCGCGCGCGGCATCCACCTCGCCGTTGTGCCCGTGCAGCGAGCCGCAGCAGTGCTGCATCCGCGGCGTGATGACCTCGCAGCCGTTTGCGAGAAGCACGTCCACCGTGTCCCGATTCACGCTCGAATACGTGAGGTCCTGCACGCAGCCGGTGAGCAGGCCCACGCGCTTTCGTGCGGCTGTCGCTGGCGTTTCGATTTCGCAGATCAGTGCATCGGAAAAATCACGCTCCACGCGCGGCGTGAGCGGTTCGAGTTCGCGGAGATTTTTCGGCAGCAGCCGGAGCAGGCCGAGCTTGCGCACGAGCGCCTCCATTCCGCTCGCCTGATAGATCCGCAGCGCACGCCCGATGAGCCGCAGCAGCCAAGGGCGCGTGAAGACTCCGCGCAGCATCACGCTGCGGATCCAGTTTCGCTTTTCCGTGTTCAGGATTCCCGCGCGCTCGATGTCCGCGCGCGCCTCCTCAAACATCCGCGTGTAGTCCACACCCGCCGGGCACGCCGTCTCGCACGCGAGGCAGCCGAGACAGAAATACATCTCGTCGCCAAACGCCTCGGTGAGATCGAGCCGCCCCTCGGCGACATTGCGCATGAGCTGGATGCGCCCGCGCGGGCTGTGCTTTTCCAATTTCGTCGCGTCGTAAGTTGGGCACGTCGGCAGGCACAGCCCGCAATGGATGCACTGCGAGAGCACGCCGAAATCGAGTTCCTTCAAATAAAACGGCTTCGCGCCGGGCGAGGGCGGGAGCGGGGTTTCGGCGGTGGGTGCGTGCATGGGTGCGAGGGAAGCGTGCGGAAGAAATCACCGTCGCGGCAAGCGGGAACCTCCCTGCGGGCCGCGACAACGGCCCGCCACGATGCCGGTGTGATCGCACATCGCTGGAAACTGCGCGCGTGATATTGTCACCTCTGCGTGCAGGCGCCCCACCTGCGTTGCCCGCTGCGGGGACGTTCTATGGCACGCCGTTGCCGATGATGCGGAAATCGAAGGAATTGATGCCGCCGCCGGTGCTGGTGAAATGGACGTTGGCGCTGCGGGGGCCGGTTTGGGCGGGGCGGAAGGTGATGCGGAAGCTGGTCTCTCCGAGGGGAGTGACGTACGGGTCGGGCAGGGTGGTGACGGTGAAGTCGGCGGCGTTGGGGCCGTCTATGGTGACCTTGAGATTGTTGAAGGTGGTAAAGCCAGTGTCAGACATGGAGAACGCGGCAACGGATGTGGCACCACGCCGCACGTCAGCGAGATCGAACGTACTGCCCGCCAGCAGAAGGACACCGTTGGCAAACGCAGTCGTGCTGCCCGGAAGGCTGGCATAGGCGAAGACAGTGAGCCGCGCGCCACTGGTGCCGACGGCGATGACGTTGGCGGCGGTTTCAGCGACGTAGATGAGGCCACCGGGAGCGATGGCGACATCGAAGGGCGTGGAGAAGTGGGCGTCGCGATAGATGCCGGGCCGGTGGCCGCCGGCACCGGGGAAGCCGCCGAGGGTCGTCACCACGCCGGCCATGGTCACGCGGCGGATCATGTGGTTCGAGGTGTCGGCGACGACGAGGCTGCCGTCGGTGTCGAGCTTGATGCCGCGCGGCTGGTAAAATTGCGCCGAGGTGCCGGTGCCGTCGGTATTGCCGATGCGGCCAGGCCAGCCGGCCAGTGTGCTCACGACACCGGCGGGGCTGATTTTGCGGATGGTGTGATTGTCGGAATCGGTGACGAAGACCTCGCCCGCGGCATTGACGGCGACGCCGGAAGGTTGGTTGAAGCGAGCGGAAAGGGCGGGGCCGTCGTTGCTCCCTGGAGAATAGGGAATGCCGGCGAAGACCGAGAACACGCCGGCGGGCGTGATTTTGTCGATGACGCAACGGGGCGTCTCGGCGACGTAGATATTGCCCGCTGCATCCACTGCGATGCCCAGCGGCTGGTCGAGGATACGGGGGATGGGGACGGTGGTGACGACCGCACCCGGCGTGGTGATTTTGCGGATGCTGCCGAACCCCGAATCGGCGACGAAGAGGGTTCCCGCAGGGTTGATGGCCATGCCGGTCGGGTAAGCGAACCCCGCGTGGGTGCCCACGCCGTCCACCTGACTGTTGCTGACGGACTCACCGGCGAAAGTGGTGACGATGCCCGCCGGGGTGATTTTGCGGATCTGGCCATTGAAAGTGTCGGCGACATAGACGTTGCCCGAACTGTCCGCGATCGTGCCTTGGGGATAATTGAAGCGTGCCGCATAGCCGCTACCGTTGTCCTTGCCGCTCTGCGCTCCCGGCAGGCCGGCGTATGCGACCGCGATGCCGTTCGACACGCGCCGCACGGTGCGATTGACGGAATCCGCGACGAGGAGCGCGCCGGTGGCGTCTATGGCGAGGCCGGCGGGGTGATTGAAATTCCGCGGATAGCCCGCGGGTTCCTGCGCCCAGATCGAGGGAGGCAGCGAAGTGACGGTGCCATCGGGCGCGATCATGCGGATCGTGGTGTTGTACGCTTCGGAAACGTACACGATGCCCTGCGGGCTTACGGCCACGCCCACGGGCGTATGGAAGCGCGCCTGCGCGCGCGGGCCGTCCACCATCCCAGCGGAACCCGCGGTGCCACCGATGGTCGTGACCACGCCCGCCGGGGTGATCTTGCGAATGTTGTGATTGCCCGTATCGGTCACGTACACATTGTTCGCAGCATCGACCGCCAGGCCAAACACGTCGGCGAACCGGGCCAGGGTGCCCGTACCGTCGGCGCTGCCCCGCCAGCCCGGCGATCCGGCGAAGGTGGTCACTTGCCCGTTGGGCGCGATCTTGCGGATGGTGCCGCTGCCCGAATCCGCGACGTAGAAATTGCCCACGGAGTCGAGAACGAGGCCGATGGGAGAGGTGAAGCGCGCGGCCAGCCGGTCGCCATCGGTGGTGCCGGGTGTACTGGCACGCCCGGCGAAGGTGGTGACGACGCCGGCGGGGGTGATCTTGCGAATGGTTTGGCCGGCGATATCGGCCACATAGACATCGCCATTCGGGGCGACGGCCACGCCTTCCGGGTCGGCGAATTGGGCGCGCAGGCCAATGCCGTCGCGCTCGTTGAAGACGCCTGCCTGTCCGGCGAGCGTGACCACGTTGCCGATCTGCCCTGCGGGCGTGATCTTGCGCACGGTGTTGGCCCCGGCATCGGTTACGTAGATATTCCCGCTGACATCGACCGCGATGAATTCCGGGTAAGAGAAACGCGACTCCGAGCCGTAGCCGTCCGCCGTGCCAATGCCGGAGTCCTGGCCGGCAAAGCCAATCCAATTGTACTCCGCCCGAGTGTCCGCCGGAGTGAGGAGGAGCAACGCCGCCAGTGAGGCGGCAAAAGCGAGCCAGCGTCCGCGCGAGGGGCGAAGGGGCAGTGCTTGTTTCCTGACGCGGGAAGCGTCAGCCAGTATTTTGTGCGAGGTAGTGTTCATATATCCCAAGATGGCGAGGGCACCCGCGCGCGGCGGGATGCGGATGCAGCGCCGACTGGCGCAGATGAGCTGGGGGGATACGAAAAGACGGCGAAGGGAAGTCGTCGCCGGGCACCGTCTCCGATGGAGACAAGAGTGCCGATATTTCCTGAATGAAACTCGCGTTCATACTCCCCTCCGAAGAGCGTGTCCGGCACCTGTGGTCTTGCCAAGCGAATTTCAGGAAACGGGGACGCATGTGGCAACCGCCGCCGTGGGACACCCTGCGTTGCCGGGTGCGCTTTTTCTGTGACGACGCGGTGCGTGTCGGCTCAGTCGAAAATCTTCCCCGGATTCAGGATGCCGAGCGGGTCGAGGGACTTCTTGAGCAGCTTCATCATCTCGAAGCTCGCGTTGCCGATGGCTTTTCGCAGGAACGGTTTCTTCGCGAGACCGACGCCGTGCTCGCCGGTGATCGTGCCGCCGAGCGAGACGGCGAAGTCGAAGATTTCCTGCATCGCGAGTTCGACGCGCACCATCTCGGCGGTGTTTTTTTCGTCGGTGAGGAAGGTCGGGTGCAGGTTGCCGTCGCCCATGTGGCCGAAGGTGCCGATCTTCAGATTGTGCCGCGCGCCGACATCCTGGATGAAGCGGATCATCTTCGAGAGTTCACTCCGCGGGACAGTTGCATCTTCCAAAATGGTCGTCGGCGACATGCGCGCGAGGGCGCTGAATGCGGAACGGCGCGCGCTCGCGAGGCGGATGGATTCCTCGGCGGTTTGCGCGACTTGCACGCTCGTGGCGCCGCAGCGTTTTGCGATTTCGACCATCTGTGCGGCCTGATCCTCGACGGCGGCGGGATGGCCGTCGGTCTCCATGAGCAGGATCGCCTCGGCGTCGAGCGGGAGGCCGATTTTTGCAAAATCCTCGACGCACTGGATCGTGATTTTGTCGAGGAACTCCAGCGTGCAGGGGATGATCTTTGCGGCGATGATCGCGGAGACGGTGTCGCTCGCGCTGTCCATGCGGGCGTAGGTCGCGAGCATCGTTTTTTTCGCGGCGGGCTTTGGCACGAGCTTGAGCAGCACTTTGGTGATAATGCCGAGCGTGCCCTCGCTGCCGATGAAGATGTCCTTCATCGAATAGCCGGCGACGTCCTTCACGCATTTGTTGCCGAGCCAGACGACCGTGCCGTCGGCGAGCACGACCTCCATGCCCATCACGTAGTCGCGCGTGATGCCATACTTCAGCCCGCGCAGGCCGCCGCTGTTTTCGGCGACGTTTCCGCCGATCGTGGAGATTTTCATCGAGCCGGGATCGGGCGGGTAGAGCAGGCCCACGCTGTCCGCCATGTCGGTGACTTTCTGCGTGATGACGCCGGCTTCGACGAGAATCGTGAGATTCTTTTCGTCGAGTTCGAGCACGCGATCCATCTGCGCGGTGCAAAGGACGATGCAGCCGTTCGACGGCACGCTGCCGCCGCTGAGTCCCGTGCCGCTGCCGCGGCCGACGATGGCGATGCGATTTGCCGCGGCGTATTTCACGATCCCGGCGATCTCGTCGGTCGTCTTCACCATCACCACGACCGCGGGCACGCCGCTGATCGCCGCAGTGCCATCGTAGCCGTACGCAATGAGATCCTCGCGCGAGTGCAGCACGCGGGCGGGTTCGAGCAGGGCGGTCAGGTCGGCGACGAGATTCGGCATGGCGCGGTGTTCGTATGCTGTGATCGTGTTTGAGCGCAAATCGGATCGCAGGCGCAGGCGGAAGCCTGCGTCCGCGTTCTCCCGCGCGCGCCTACTTTGCGTTGCCACCGCGCGCGCATTCCGGCATCGAAGCGGCGATGAGCGAAAGCCGACGCATCGAAGTGAACCTTGGCCCGCGCAGTTACCCCGTCGTCATCGGCACGGGGCTGCTCGGCGGGATCGGCGCGACGCTGCGTGCAGAAGGGCTGCGGCAGGCGGGTGCGTTTGTGATCACGGAGCCGAATGTCGGTGCGCGCTATTTTGAAAATGTGCGCGCGTCGCTGGAGGCCGCGGGCTTCGCGAAGATCGTGCGACACGACATCACGGCGGGCGAGGCTGGGAAAAATTGGGATGAATTCACAAAAGCGTGCGGCGCGCTGCTCGGGGCGTTCCCCGATGCGGCGACTGCGCCGCTCGTGCTGCTGCTCGGCGGAGGGGTCGTCGGCGATCTCGGCGGATTCGCGGCGGCGGTGTTCCGGCGCGGTGTTCCGTTTGTGCAGATCCCGACGACGCTGCTGTCTGCGGTGGACTCCAGCGTCGGAGGAAAAGTCGCGGTGAATTTTGGCGGGGTGAAAAATATCATCGGCGCGTTCAGCCAGCCGCGCATCGTCGTGTGCGACCTGGCCGCGCTGGGCACGCTCGGGCCGCGCGAGGTGCGCAGCGGCATGGCCGAGGTGGTCAAATATGGCGCGGTGTGTTCGCGCGCACTTTTCGAGCGGCTCGAAAGTGGCGCGCTGGAAAAAATGCTCGCGCTCGATCCGGCGATGCTGACGGACATCGTCGCGCAGTGCGTGCGGCTGAAGGCGGACGTGGTGGAGCAGGATGAACTCGACAAACTCGGCATCCGCAACGTGCTGAACTTCGGCCACACGATCGGCCACGCGCTCGAGCTTTCCGCGGACTACGCGCTCACACACGGCGAGGCGATTTCCATCGGGATGCTCGCCGCGACGCGCATGGCCTTGCAGCTCGGGATGGTCGGCGGTGATTTTCAGAAGCGTCTCATCGCGTTGTTTGAGCGCGCCGGATTGCCGCTCAGCTACAAAGATGCGCCGGGGCTCTTCGACCGGATCGTCCGCGCGCTTCAGCTCGACAAGAAATTCCGCGACGGGAAAAACCTCTTCGTCCTCCCGACCGGAATCGGCTCGTGGGCGCCGCGCGAGAATGTGGACTGGTCGCTCGTTCACGACTGCGTGCGCAGCGTGCTCGTCTGACCCGGGCTCTCCTGGCAGCATCGCGTCTCGCGACTATTTCGGGGCTGGCGCGGGCTGGCGGAGGTCGTCGCGGAGTTTCTGGAAGTCGGGTGTCTCGCCGTCGAGACGGATGGCTTCCTCGATGGCGGACATGGCACCGGGGAGGTTTCCGGATTTGTGCCGTGCGCGGGCGAGGAGGAAGTAGGCCTTTGCTGAGTCGGGTTCGATTTTCAGGGACGCGGTGAGGAAATTTTCAGCGTCGCTCCAGCGCTTTTCCTCAATGGCAATGATGCCCATGTTCCGCAGTGCGCCGTCGTGCGGGCGGCTGGTCTGGATGGTGAGCCGGAGCGTCTCGCCGTAGCAGGCTTTCGCGCGGGCGAGGTCATGCCGGTGGAACCAGACGTTGCCGAGCGCGAAGGTGATCTCGGCGTTGCTGGAGACGTAGGCGAA
>JBDSAR010000720.1:0-6258 GCA_039922035.1 Chthoniobacteraceae bacterium | reverse complement strand
GGCATCTACGGCTTCTTCCCGGCAAACCGAGTCGGCGACGACCTCATCGTCTGGACCGACGACACGCGCACCACCGAGCGCACGCGCCTGCACCACCTCCGCCAGCAAGTCGCGAAGGACAACGCGGACCCGTATCGCTGCCTCGCGGACTTCGTCGCGGAAAAGGGCGACGACTACGTGGCTGCGTTCGCAGTCACGAGCGGCGGCGGGCTCGATGAACTGGTGAAGAAATTCAAAACCGAGCACGACGACTACAACGCCATCATGGCCGAAGCCGTCGCCGATCGTCTCGCCGAAGCCTTCGCCGAATGCCTGCACAAACGCGTGCGCGACGACTGGGGCTTCGGAAAAAGCGAGCAACTCTCGACCGACGATCTCATCCACGAAAAATACCGCGGCATCCGCCCCGCCCCCGGCTACCCGGCGTGCCCGGATCACACGGAAAAGCAAACGCTCTGGCAGTTGCTCGACGTGGAAGCGAAGACCGGCATCAAACTCACCGAGAGCTTCGCCATGTGGCCCGGCAGCAGCGTGAGCGGCTTCTATTTCGCACATCCCGAGTCGCGTTACTTTGCCGTTGGAAAGCTAGGGGCGGATCAAGTGAAGGACTATGCGCAGCGCAAAGCCATGCCTCTCGCGGAGGCCGAGCGCTGGCCCGGGCCCTGGCTGAACTACACTCCGAAGACGTAAGTCGGACCTCCTGCACTGTTGCCTCGACATCTTCCCGTCTGGGATGCTTCCTGCTTTCGGGTATCTCCGTGCAGCCATCATTCGCATTGTCAACAGAGCAGCTCGCCCGTTTCCGCGAGGATGGCTTTCTGCCGATTCACGGCCTGACGACCGCCGCCGAGATCGAGAGCCTCCGTGTCGTTTACGACCGGCTTTTCGATAAAAAGGCCGGCTACGAACGCGGGCTCCATCTCGACATGCTGAGCGCCGACGACGATGCCGCGAAGACGCCGCAACTCTCACAAATCCTGAACCCCGCCGAGTTCGCGCCGGAATTGCGCGAGACTCTTTTCCGGAAAAATGCGCTCGCCGTGGCGCAGCAGCTTCTCGGGCCGGAGGCGACGCCGTGGTTTGAACACGCCATCTGCAAACCCGCCCGGCACGGGGCCGCGACGCCGTGGCACCAGGACGAGGCGCATCGGAACGACCCCGGTGTCGCATACGAACAGATCAGCATCTGGGTGCCGCTCCAAAAGGCGACGATCGAAAATGGCTGCATGAGATACATTCGCGGAAGCAATCGCGGCCCGATTCTCCTGCATCGCTCGCCAAATAACGATCCGCGCATCATGGCGCTTGAGTGCGCGGAAGAATTCGACGCCTCACTCGAGACATTTGTGCCGCTGACCGCCGGCGATGCCGTCGTGCATGACTCACGCACTTTGCACGGCGCAAATGCGAACCAGACGGACGCACCGCGCCGCGCCTACATCATGGCATTCCGCGGAGCGATGCGGCCTGCGCCGGAGTTTCTGGGCTACCCGTGGAATCTCGAAAAG
Source organism: Chthoniobacteraceae bacterium (assembly GCA_039922035.1). GTDB lineage: Bacteria > Verrucomicrobiota > Verrucomicrobiia > Chthoniobacterales > Chthoniobacteraceae > SXWH01. The sequence goes on along the minus strand of JBDSAR010000720.1, from coordinate 4,750 downwards.
CACACTGCCGCAGGCGCCCGCGCCCAAGCATGGGAAAACCGGGGCGGAACCATCGGCCGTACGGCACGCGCGTTTGGCGGGGCACTCGGGCGCTTCGTCGGACGCGTGCTGCGCAAGCTGGAAAAGTTGATCGGCGGGAAGAGCTAGATCGCGCCGGCCACACCGGACTGCCCGGTGCAGACGGCATTGGCCACCGCGTAGTGCTCGCCATGGCTCATGCTCAGTAAAACCTCAGTGACGCCGAGGCGCTTCGCCGTCTCCGCGCCAACGCCATGGAGGACGATGAAAGGTGCGCCATTTTCCCTGCGGCCGATCTGGATATCACGCCAGCCGAGGTCTGCGCCGATGCCAGTGCCGAGCGCCTTCGCCACGGCTTCCTTCGCGGCGAAGCGCGCAGCGAAGCACCGCGCCGGTTCACGCTGGGGCGAGCAGTATGACTGTTCGGCGGGGAGAAAGAGGCGGTCGAGGAATCGCTGGCTGCCCCTCTCCATCGCAGATGCGAAGCGTGCAATTTCCACGATGTCCACGCCGATACCGAGCACGCTCATGGCGTCAGCCTTTCATCGCCGCGATCATCTCGCGGACGGCTCCATCGAGGCCGGAAAAAATCGCGCGTGAGACGATGCTGTGGCCGATGTTCAGCTCGGCGAGGTGCGGCACCGTGCGGATGAGCGCGATGTTCACGTAGTTGATTCCGTGACCCGCGTTCACCTGCACACCGAGACCGTGCGCAAGGATGGACGCCTCGTGAATCCGCGCAAGTTCCGCGCGCTGCGCATCGCCGGTCGCGTTTGCAAATGCCCCGGTGTGCAGCTCGACGATCTCCGCGCCGAGCCTGTGCGATGCCTCGATCTGTTCGCGCGACGGTTCGATGAACATGCTCACGCGAATGCCCGCGCCGCGCAGGCGTTCCACCGTCGGGCGCAACGAATCGAACTGCCCGGCGACATCCAGCCCGCCTTCGGTCGTCACTTCGCGGCGGTTCTCCGGCACGAGGCAGACTTCGGCGGGCTTCACGCGCAGCGCGATTTTGAGGATCTCCGCCGTGTTGCCCATCTCCAGGTTCATCTTCGTCGCAAGCTTTTCCCTCAGGCGAAATACATCCGCGTCCTGGATGTGCCGCCGATCTCCGCGCAGGTGAATGGTGATCCCGTGAGCACCCGCACGTTCGCAAATCATCGCCGCGGCGAGCACGTCCGGCTCCGCGTTGTGCGCATCCATGCCGCCCGCGTAGCGCGCCTGGCGCAGCGTGGCGACGTGGTCAATGTTGACGCCTAGGAACATGTTGGGAGTTGAGAGTTGAGAGGAGTGGAATCTGGCGATCTTGCGCGCTTTCGGTTTGGGAGCGGAGGGCCGTGAAGTTGGAAGGGGCAGATGTGTGCGTCTCTCAACTCTCAACCCTCATCTCTCAACTAATGCCTGAAGTGCCTCACGCCGGTGCAAATCATCGCCATCTTGCGCTCGTTCGCAGCAGCGATGACTTCGGGGTCCTTCACGGAGCCGCCGGGCTGGATGGCGCAAGTCGCGCCCGCATCCGCTGCGGCGATGAGACCGTCCGGAAACGGGAAAAATGCATCACTGCCAACGGCGCTGCCAACGAGGCTCAAGCCCGCGTCCTTCGCCTTCCAGATCGCGATACGGCTGGAATCCACTCGCGACATTTGGCCCGCGCCGATGCCGAGCGTGCGGTCACTCGCAGCATACACGATCGCGTTGCTCTTCACGTGCTTCACGACTTTCCACGCAAAGAGCATGGCGGACAGCTCGGCTGGCGTCGGTTTGCGCGCGGTGACCACCTTTGACTCGATGTCCGTCTCCGGCGACGAATCGCGGCTCTGCACGAGCACTCCGCCGACGACGCTGCGAATGATCTGATCCTCCTTCGTCTGCACCGGGCCGAGCTTGCGCATGAGCCGGAGGTTCTTCTTCTTTTGCAGGAGCGCGCGCGCATCGGCCTCAAAGTCAGGCGCGATGATCACCTCGCTGAAAATCTCGCTGATGGCGCGGGCGAGTTCCTCGGTGACGGGCCGGTTGCAGATGATGATGCCACCGAAGGGCGCCTGCTTGTCCGTCGCGAATGCCTTGTCCCACGCCTCACGCAGATCCCCATCGCTGCCGACACCGCACGGGTTCGTGTGCTTCAAAATCGCGACCGTCGGCTCGGAAAACTCCTCGATGAGTTCCGCGGCGGCGGTGATATCCAGGATGTTGTTGTACGAAAGTTCCTTGCCGTGGAGCTTTTCAAAATACTCGTCCCACTTGCCGTAGAGCGCGCCGGTCTGGTGCGGGTTCTCGCCGTAACGGAGCTGGCTCACGAGCGGCTCGCTGAGGCTGAATGAGGACGCGCATTCTTTTTCCTGATTCAGGAAATCCGCGATCGCGCCGTCGTATTTTGAGGTGGTGACGAAGACCTTGATGCCCAGCCGCTCGCGGAGTTGCAGCGTCGTCCCGCCGTCGTTCGCCTTCATCGCGTCCAGGACCTCCGAGTAATCGGCCGGGTCCACGACCACGGTCACGCTGCGGTAGTTTTTTGCAGCGCTGCGGAGCATCGACGGGCCACCGATGTCAATCTGCTCGATGGCCTCCTCCAGCGTCACGCCCTCCTTCGCGACCGTGGCCTCGAAGGGATACAGGTTCACCACGACGAGATCGATCGGCTCGATGCCATGTTCCTTCGCCTGCGCCACGTGCTCGGCATTGTCGCGCAAGTGCAGCAGGCCGCCGTGGACTTTCGGGTGCAGCGTCTTCACGCGACCGTCCATCATCTCGGGGAAACCGGTGTATTGCGAAATTTCGATGACCGGGATCTTCTCCTTTTGCAGCAGCTTTGCGGTGCCGCCGGTGGAGATGATTTCGACCCCCATGGCAGAGAGTTCTTGTGCGAAAGCCACGAGGCCGGTTTTGTCAGAAACGGAAATGAGCGCACGGGTGATTTTCATCGAAGGGCGCGGAGGCTAGCATTGGCGGCGGACCGGTCAAGTGACGCGCTGCCCCGTGCGAATCTACGGCGAAGGACTCCACCAGTTGCCAGACATGGCGATGAGGCAGAGCATTTTCAGGGTGCGGGCGTAGTAGCGGTCGCCGGGTTCGTCGCTGGCAGAGATGTGATTCCACAGCGCATTCAGCCAATCCTGATGCGCGGCGTCGCACATCGCGCCGACTCCGAAGCACGCGGTGAATGCCATCGAGCGGTCGTCGCGATCGATGATTTTGCCATCGAGATCGTAGCCCGCGACGATGCGCTCCGGCCTACCGCCCGTCGCGACTTTCATCCATTCGCTCATGCGGCCGACAGCGGTCTGCGCGCGACGTTCGCCGTGGAGGAGAAAATCGAGCCCGAGGCGGAATGGGACGCGGCACGCATTGTAGGAATAGTGGCCGTCGTGCTTTCCCTCGAGGTGCTTGCCTGTCGGCGGGTGCGGTTCGCGCTCCAGAGCGACGACGAAGTCCGGCAGCAGCCCGGTCTTTGCACTGAATCGCGACTGCAGTCCGTCGAGCATTCGGTAGCCGGCATCAATCACACGGCTCCAATCCGCGTCGTCCGCCGCACGCTGATAGCAGCGGAAATGACCGGGGACAAAGTCCGACATGCGCATGCTGAAATGCATCGCGCTACCGGCGTCCACCCAGTCGCCGAGCTTCACCGTCCATGTCTTCGCGTCGATCTCGTCCTTTTTGATCGCGGCGATAACGGCGCGTGCCTCGTCGCGGTAATGGATCGTTCCGGTGCTGCCCCACTGCACATCGGCAAGCAGTAATGCCTGCGCGATGTCGAGGTCGCCGTCCGTCGCCGAGTCGTCATCGTCGCGCAGACTGCGCTCGCCAGTCACCTGCTTCCACGCCATGAGGCGCGGATTGATGTGACTCGGGTGTGCCCGCGCATAGCGCCACATGCCGTCGAAAATCTCGCGGGCCTGCGGATCGGCGCCTGCCATCAATGCCTCGATAAGCATGCCGTAGCCATGCCCCTCGGAGACCGAAATTTTCGCCGGCCCCGCGCCCTTTTCCTTCTCGTCCACGAGCACGAAAAAATTCCCCGCAGTGAGCGACGGCGAGAGATACTTCGCCTTCCACTTCCGGTAAAATGCGAGCGTTGCGTCATCGAGTTCAGCCTGCCTGACGTGATCCGGCTTGATCGAACCAGCCGAGTAGCGCGTGTGTTGCGGGAATGGGCGCGCTGTCGTGGGCTCCGCAGCTTGCGTGTTCATTCCAAAAATGGTGAGAGCAAGGACGGGAATGAAACAGGCCACCGATCCGAGGCCCTCAGCGCACGACCACCTCAACCATGCATGAATATCTTCACAACGCATGACAGGTTATAAGATCATTGTGAAAAAGTGCGTCACGCCAAGTCGCCAAGTCGCCAAGCCGCAAAGGAGGAAGCTTTCACGAAGGAATCTTCACGCCTTCGCGTCTTTGCGTGAGATTCTTTCGGGACTTTTTCCATGTGCTTTACAGGTGAGCGCTCCAGCGCTCATCAATGACATGCTTGGCCGCGGGCGAACCCGCATTTCCGGATCGTCTCACGGCCTGCGGGCCTTGCGGAAGCCGACCTTGTAGCCGCGGCGGAAGGCCTGGTTCAACAGCACGGTGTATTGCTCCGCGCTGGGTTTGTCGCTGCAATGCAACGCGACATTTTCCTCCCAGTCCACCACTTTGAAACTCACGCCGTCCGGCTCAACACGCTCAACTCGGTAAGGCTCCTGCTCGTCTGGATCGATCATGCGGTGATGGTGCCGCGCAGGCGGCG
>JBDSAR010000719.1:0-10600 GCA_039922035.1 Chthoniobacteraceae bacterium | reverse complement strand
GAGCGCGGGATCATCAAGTAGCGCCGCTGGCTTTCTGCTTCCCTGACTCTGCCAGCGCGTGAAACATGGGCGGCCCCACGATGGAACCCACATCCGCCACGAAGAAGAAAATCGCAGAACTGCGCAGGGAAATCGCCACCCACGATCGGCGCTACTACGTCGAGGCAAAGCCCGTGATCAGCGACGCCGCGTACGACGAGCTTTACCGCGAACTCCACGAACTCGAGTCCGCGCACCCGGAACTCGTCACGCCCGACTCCCCGACGCAGCGCGTGGGCGGTGCACCGTCGAAAGGCTTCCAGCAATTCCGCCACATCGCACCGATGCTCTCGCTGGAAAAACAGGAGACTCCCGATTCACAGATTTTTGTTTGGGGTGATATTCTCGACGTCGAGGAAATCATTCGAGGACTGCTGCACAACAAGGGGAAATCATCGGATTATCTCAGGCGTAAACTGTCCGACAATGCGAAGGCGGTCTTTCTAAGTTCACCCCTAACTTCAGAAGCTGTCCGTTTCACGCTGATTGGGGAACTGATCCGAATTCTTCGCGACAAGAGATTTGATCCAACTTTGTTTCACAGGGTCCGTGGTTCTGATGAACTCGATGAGCTTCTGAGAGAAAATCTGGATGACGGAGGAAACGAAAAGGAGAAAAGACGGATACGGAGAAATCGCCTGCTCTTGGAGGAGGTGTTTCCTGACAAGTTTCGGCACGCACTTTCGGAAAACGAAAAGTATCGCCCAAGTTTCGATATTCGAATCCGCCGAGACGATGAGCGTACAGTGGATGAGTTGCGTAGTTTTGATCTCAGTATCCGAAAACAGCTTCGCTCGGAGTCCGTCGGATACGTGATGGAGCCGAAGGTGGACGGCGTCTCGATCTCCGTCCACTACCGCGACGGGCTGCTCGCGCTCGGCGTCACGCGCGGCGATGGCACCACCGGCGATGACATCACGGCAAACCTCCGCGCGGTAAAAGCGATCCCGCTGCGTCTCGACATGGAGAATCCGCCCGCGCTGCTCGAAGTTCGCGGCGAGGCGTACATGCCGGTGAAGGAATTCGAGGCTATGAATGCCATGTTGGAGGCCGCAGGCGAGAAGACGCTGCCGAACGCACGCAACGCCACTGCTGGAACGCTCAAGCAGCTTGACTCCAGTGCCGTCGCGAAGCGCCCCGTGCGTGCCGTCTTCTACGCCGTCGGCGCGCTCGATGGCATCGAGTTTGCCACGCACGGAGACACGCTGCGCGCGCTGAAAAGCTTCGGTCTGCCGACGCAGGAAGTGTGGTGGGAATGCACAGACATGGAAGACGTGATCGCAAAATATCAGCGCGAGGTCGTGAGCGAATACGACGAGATCCGCGACCTGCGCACGAAGCTGCACTACGAGATTGATGGCATCGTGATCAAAGTGAACGACCGCACCGCGTGGGATCGCATTCCCGCGAAAGCAAAGGCACCGGGCTACGCGGTCGTCCACAAGCCCGTGCCATGGATTTCCGGCGCGATCACGGAACTGCTCGGCATCACGATCCAGGTCGGACGGACCGGCGTGCTCACACCTGTCGCCGAACTGAAGCCCGTCTTCGTTCAGGGCTCCACTGTCTCGCGCGCCACACTGCACAACGACGACGAAATCAAGCGAAAGGACATCCGTATCGGCGATACCGTCATCATCCGCAAGGCCGGCATGGTGATTCCCGAAGTCCTGGAGGTGCTGAAATCAAAGCGCCCCGAGTCGGCAAAGCCGTTCGACCTATTCGAATACGTCGGCGGAAAATGTCCCGCGTGCGGCGGGCCGATTTCGCGCTCGCAGGTCTCCACGGGCAAGAAGGCCGAGGTCGCCTGGCGCTGCGACAACATTTCCGGCTGTCCCGCGCAGCTCGTGCGCCGCGTCGATTTCTTCGGCCAGCGCAGTGCGCTCGACATCGAGGGCGTCGGCGGAGTCGTCGCGGAGAAAGTCGTCGAGCGCGGCCTCGTAAAATCACCGCTAGACCTTTTCGATCTGAAACTCGATGCACTCGCAAAGCTGAACCTCGGCAGCGATGAAGAGCCGCGCATCTTCGGCGAGAAGAACGCTTCGAAAGTCATCGAGGGAATTGCGCGTGCGAAGTCGCAGCCGCTCGCGCGCTGGCTGCATGCGCTCGCAATTCCCGAGGTTGGTACGGAGACGGCGCACGATCTCGCGAAGTTTCACGGTGACCTCGAAGCCGTCGTGAGTTCTGCATTGCTGAGAGATGTAGCGGAGTTGGATCGCCTGACTACCGAAGCTCTGCGATTCAGCCCTCAGACTGTAGCTAACAAGTCGAAGTCGAGAGATGAAAAAGAACGCATGGGAAAGGTTTGCGATGAACTGAGAGAGAATGCTGACGCGGTCGGCAGCCGATTGCTGGGGGCTGGCTTTGCAAGTCCTCCAAAAGGGGCATCAAAACACGTGAGGGATGTTACGACCGTGATAGGTCCGGTTGCTGCCCGCGCGGTCTTGGCGTGGTTCGAGAACGACATCGGGCGTGACGTGTTGAAACGACTTCGGCAACTCGGCATTCATCCCAAAGGAGGCATTTCATCGGCAGGCGATTCGCCGTTCGTCGGCAAGACGTGCGTGTTCACGGGCACACTGGAAACCATGAGCCGTCCTGCAGCTCAGGAGAAAATCCGCGCACTCGGTGGCAATGTGAGCAGCAGTGTGAGCAGGAAGACGGACTTCATCATCGCAGGTTCTGGTGCCGGGTCGAAACTTGATGAGGCCCGAGACGTCGGTGTGCGTGTTTTGACGGAACCGGAGTTTTTAGCCCTGCTCGGGACGGACGCCGCGAAACCGGGCCAGCCTCAGAGTGAACTGTTTTGAACCAACTCCGACTTTGAAATGAAACTCGTTCTCTTGGCAAAAAGCAGCAGTGGCGATCCATACCGCATGAACATTGATGGTGATGAGAGTGGCATTCGGATTTTCTGCCACTGCCCTGCGGGGAGTCTCACCCAACTCTGCAAACACAAGATCGCCATAGCCAAAGGTGATTCGACGATGCTTGCCGATCCGGCGCAGGTGGAAGCGCTTCTTGAAATGCAGGGATCAGCGCACTACCCAGCACTGAAGGAGCGGGCTCAAAGCCATGAGGCAGCAATGTCGCATTTGGAAAAGCAGAAATCCACAATCCAAAAAGAAGAGAAGGCGTTAAAAGCGCAGTTCGCCCAAGAGCTTCTGCGTGGAGTAAAGACGCCCGCGACCGAATCCTGACATTCATTTGGATTCGCAGGGCAGCCTGTTTTGAGTGCGACGCTGCGGAGTTCCCTTTCCGCGCCAGCGGTGAGTGTGTAGAGCGCAGCGGTGCTGAAAGCAGACCTGCCAATTTACGAACTCGAAAACGCTGTCGTCGAAGCCCTGACAAAGGACAATCGGCTGATCGTGCAAGCACCGACGGGTTCGGGAAAGTCCACGCAGATTCCGCAAATCCTCCTCGACCGCGGACTCGCAGGAAACGGCCAGATCATCGTCCTCCAGCCACGCCGCCTCGCGACGCGGATGCTCGCGGCCCGCGTGGCGAGCGAGCGCGGACAGCGGCTCGGCGATGAGGTCGGCTACCAGATCCGCCTCGACCGTGTCGCGTCGGATCGCACGCGGATTCTCTTCGTCACCGAGGGCGTGCTGCTGCGGCGAATGCTCGGCGATCCGTCACTGCGCGGCGTGTCGGCGATCCTCTTCGACGAATTTCACGAGCGGCATCTTTACGGCGACATCACGCTCGCCCGTGCGATCGAGCTTCAGGAAAAACAGCGGCCTGATCTCAAGGTCGTGGTGATGTCCGCGACGCTGGAGACCGGTGTGCTGGAGAAATACCTCGCACCCTGCCGCACGCTCACCAGCGTAGGGCGGACGTTTCCGGTGGACATGGAATACCTCGGGCGCTCGATCCGCGCAGATGAATTTCCCGCGTGGGATGCCGCTGCCAACGAACTGGAGAATCTCGCGCCGCGGACGAGCGGCGATGTGCTCATCTTCATGCCGGGCGCGTATGAAATCTCGCGCACCATCGCCGCGGTGCGCGCGTCGGCGGTCGGGAATGATTTCATCGTGCTGCCGCTGCACGGCGAACTCCCCGCGAACGAGCAGGACGCCGCAGTCGCGCGTTACGACAAGCGGAAGGTGATCGTGAGTACGAATGTCGCGGAAACTTCGCTGACGATTGATGGCGTTCGGGTGGTCATTGACAGCGGCCTCGCACGCATCGCGCGATTTGATCCGCACCGCGGAATCAATACGCTGCTCGTCGAGCGCATCAGCCGGGCGAGCGCCGAGCAGCGCGCGGGTCGCGCGGGCCGCACGGCACCGGGCGTGTGCATGAGGCTGTGGACGGAATACGAGCACGCGGATCGTCCCGCCCAGGAACTTCCCGAGGTGAAGCGTCTCGATCTTGCCGAGGTCGTGCTCACGCTGAAGGCGGGCGGCTTCACGGACATCGCAAATTTCCGCTGGCTCGAAGCACCCGAGGCGAAATCGCTCGAACGCGCGGAGATGCTGCTGCTCGATCTCGGTGCGACCGATGACTCCGGAAAGATCACTGAGCTTGGTCGCCGGATGCTCGCGTTTCCCGCGCACCCTCGGTATGCGCGCATGCTCCTCGCGGCGCACGAGCGCGGGTGCGTGCCGACGGTCTGCCAGGTCGCGGCGATCACGCAGGGCAAGCCGATCCTCCATCGAGCGCAGGGCAAGCAGCAGCAGAATGACCGCGAGGATTTGCTCGGCGGCGACGGGAGCAGCGATTTTTTCGTGCTGCTGCGCGCGCTGCGGCTCGCGGAGACGTCCAATTTCAATCCGCAGCGGTTGCGTCCGCTCGGCGTGAATGGCATCGCGGCGCGCGAGGCGCTCGCGCTGTCGAAGCAGTTCCTGCAAATCGCGCGCGACGAGAAACTCGACACCGAGCCGCGCGATCCGAGTCCCGAAAACACCGCGCGTTGCATTCTCGCGGGGTTTCCTGATCTCGTCGGCATCCGGCTCGATCGCGGGACGCTGCGTGTGCAACTCGTGCATGGACGACGTGGAGTGCTGGCGCGCGAAAGTGTGGTGCAGGATTCGCCGCTGCTCGTCGTGAGCGAGGTGCGCGAAGTGGACAGCCGCGACGATGTGCAGACGCTGCTGACGCTCGCGACCGCTGTGAAGGAGGAATGGCTGCTGGAGCTTTTCCCCGAGGCAGTCAACAGGGCGACCGAGTATTTTTACGACTCCACACAACGGCGCGTGATGTCGCGCAAGATCACGCGCTTCCGCGATCTCGAAATCCGCGCCGAGCGCAGCGACGACGTGCCGAAGGAGCAGGCCGCCGCGCTGCTCGCCGCCGAAGTCGAGGCTGGGCGCTGCCCGCTCGACACCTGGAACTTCGATGTCGAGCAGTGGATCGTCCGCCTGAACAAGCTCGCCGAGTGGTGCCCGGAATACGAACTGCCGCCGCTCACGCAGGCCGATCGTCGCACGCTGCTTGATCAGATTTGCCTCGGTGCGATGAGCTATCGCGAGATCAAGGATCGCGCCGTGTGGCCGGTCGTGAAATCATGGCTTTCCGCCGCACAACTCGATCTGCTCGACCGCATGGCACCTGAGCGCTTCGAGCTTCCGGGCGGACGCCGCGCAAAAATCACGTATGCCGAAAATGCACCGCCGACGCTCGCCGCACGCATCCAGGATCTTTACGGCGTGGACGGCGACATCCGCATCGCAGGCGGCAAAATCTCACTGGTCATCCAAGTGCTCGCGCCGAACCAGCGCCCCGTGCAGGTGACCACGAGCCTCTCGAACTTCTGGAAGGAGAGTTATCCGAAGCTGAAGCAGGAACTCTCGCGCAAGTATCCGAAGCACGAATGGAGGTAATGTGGGACAGGCTTCCAGCCTGTCTTGCATCGTGCGCCACCGCGGGATTGCGTCGGACGCACGAGGACGCTCATCCTCCGAGCATGAACGCTCCCCATTCCTCCCTCGCGTCTCTCCCAGACTTCTACGTCAGCCGCCGTCGTTTCTTGCAGACGAGCGCGGCATCGCTCGCGCTCTCCGCGCTCGGTGCGGATGCGCTCGACATCACGGGGAAGCCGCGCCGCGTCGCGCTGATCGGCGCGGGCTGGTATGGCAAGAGCGATCTGTGGCGACTCGTGCAAGTGGCGAATGTGGAGATTGTGGGCATCTGCGATCCGGATAAGAACATGCTCGCAGGCGCGGTGGAGATCGCGCAGCCGCGGCAGCGGTCAAAAAAGGCGCCGCCGACTTTTGCGGACTACCGCGAGTTGCTGAAGGAGAAGCCGGAGATCGTGCTCATCGGTTCGCCGGATCACTGGCACGCGCTGCACTGCATCGCGGCGCTGGAGGCGGGCGCGGATGTGTATTGCCAGAAGCCGATCAGCCGCGACGTGCGCGAGGGCGAGGCGATGCTCGAAGCCGCGCGCAAGCATGGCCGCGTCGTGCAGATCGGCACGCAGCGGAAAAGCACGCCGCATTTGATCGAAGCGAAGAAGCAGGTCATTGACGCGGGCCTGCTCGGAAAAATCGGCAGCGTGGACATGTGCTGCTATTTCCACATGCGCGCGAATGGCAACCCGCCGATCGAGCCGGTGCCCGATTTTCTCGACTACGAAATGTGGACCGGCCCCGCGCCGCTGCGGCCCTACGACGGCATCCCGCACAAGCGCTGGTGGCGCACTTTCAACGAATACGGCAACGGCATCGTCGGTGACATGTGCGTCCACATGTTCGACACCGCGCGCTGGATGCTCGGGCTCGGCTGGCCGAAGCGTGTGTCGTCGAGCGGTGGAATTTTTGTGCAAAAGGAAGGCAAGTCGAACATCAGCGACACACAGAGCGCGGTGTTTGAATACGATGCGTTCAACTGCAACTGGCAGCACCGCTCGTGGGGCACTCCGACGGATCCGGACTATCCGTGGGCGCTCTTCATCCACGGAGAAAAAGGCACGCTCAAGGCGAGCACGATGCGCGCGGATTTCATCCCGCACGACAAGGACGCGAAGCCGATCCACTTCTACTGCGTGTTCGAGCGCGAGAAGTTCCCCGAGGACGTGACCGAAAAGGACAACGAGCTGAACGCCGCGCCCGCCACGCGACGGCACATGCTGGACTTCCTCGCCGCGATCGAGAAACGCAGCAAGCCGATCGCCGACATCGAGGAAGGGCACATCTCCACCGCGAGCTGCATCCTCGCGAATCTCTCGATGAAGGCCGGCCGGCCACTCGCGTATGATCCCGCGAAGCGCGCCGTCGCCGGCGACGACGCCGCGAACAAACTCCTCCGCCGCGAATATCGCACGCCGTGGAAGCATCCGGGTTCGGTGTGATCGGTTGGGATGTGGCTTGGGCTTTGGTCCGAGCCTGCTGTTCGGGCTGAAGTGCGAACCGCTATTCCGTCCATGACGAACCGTGCATCACAGGTGGCGGCACCCGGAGAAAAGTCACAAATCTCCGCCGCGTTTCGCCGCAGACACGTCAGTCCATAGTGATGAGTGATCCGAATTCCAAAACCTGTCCCGCCTGCGGTGCTGCGATCGATGCCGGCGCAACCGGCGCCTGTCCGCATTGTCTGATGCTCGCGGCGATGCAGCCCACCGAGCAGCCCGGTGCTGACGCCGCGCCGAAAGCCGCGCCGTTCACGCCGGAGCAGCTCGCACCGCATTTTCCCCAGCTCGAAATCCTCGAATGCCTCGGGCGTGGCGGCATGGGCGTCGTGTACAAGGCGCGGCAGAAAACTTTGAACCGGCTCGTCGCGCTGAAGCTCCTCGCGCCGGAGCGCGTGACGGATCCGAAGTTTGCCGAGCGTTTCGCCCGCGAGGCTCAGGCGCTCGCCGCGCTGAATCATCCGAGCATCGTGACGATTTACGATTTTGGAAAAGTCACGCTGAATCCCGCCTCTCAACTCTCAACTCTCAACGCTCAACCCCTCTTCTTCCTCCTCATGGAATTCGTGGACGGCGTGAACCTCCGGCAGGCGATGCGCGCGGGTCGCTTCACTCCCGAGCAGGCGCTCGCCGTCGTGCCGCCGGTGTGCGAGGCGCTGCAATACGCGCACGAGCACGGCATCGTGCACCGCGACATCAAGCCCGAGAACCTGCTGCTCGACAAAGATGGCCGCGTGAAGATCGCCGACTTCGGCATCGCAAAAATGCTCGGCGAGGAAAGTGACACGGGCGTCCCGCCTGTGAGCACGGAAGCCACAGGCGGGACGCCCGTGCCACATTCCATCGACGCTGGCACGCCGCAATACATGGCACCCGAGCAGCGGGACCACCAGCGCACGGACCACCGCGCGGACATCTACTCGCTCGGCGTGGTGCTTTACGAAATGCTCACCGGCGAACTGCCCGCGGACAAACTCGAGCCGCCCTCGCGCAAGGTGCAGATTGATGTGCGCCTCGACGAGATCGTCCTGCGCGCTTTGGAAAGGACACCCGAACTGCGCTACCAGACGGCGGCGGAATTTCGCACGCAGGTGGAGACGATGGTGGCACCTGTTCCGCCCGTTGGCCGGGAGCGGCGGGAGACATTCACCTGGAATGCCGGGGCGCTGTTCGGCTCTGCTCTCGGCATGAGCATCTGGATGCCGGTGGCCGCCTTGCTATCGGACTGGAACGCCGCGGGAATTGTCCTGAGTTTTACCAGCACGGGCGTCATCGTTGGCACCGCGTTGTGGCTTTGGAATGCGCGGCATCGCAGGCCGGCGATTGAGGGATACCTCTTGCTGCTCGCAGCGGGCTTCATCGCGACATTTGTTTTCCTGGTCGGCGCCCAATCGCTCGGTCTGACCCTGCGATCCTCCGTGCCGGGCGGAATCACGGTGTCGCCGATGAACTTCGGGTGGACGCTCGGGCTTTATTTTTTGATGTGGTGGTGGTTCATGCGGCGCTACGAAGAGCCGGAGTCGCCTGCTGCTTCCGGATCCGGATCGCCACATGGCCGAGGGTCTGGCGAAGTGCAACACCGTGAGTCTCCACATTCGCCGCAGACTCCGCCCCGGATGTCGCGCACCGCCATCGTCGGCGTGTGCTGGGCGGCGTTTGCCGCACTCGCGTTCATGGCTCTCTTTCCGTTGTGGAGCATGACTGCGCCTCTGGGTTCGCCGACAGTGCATCCGAGTGGCCTGCTGAAATTCATTCTCGCGGTTGTCGGCGTGGTTGCCGCCGCCGCACCATTCGGCACGACGATTCTTGGCTGGGTCGCCACTTCGCAGATTCGCCAGTCAGCGGGAAGACTCCGCGGCATGGGACTGGCAGTGTTCGACGGCCTCGTGTTCCCGTTGCTCGTTCTGGATGGGTTCATCATCTGGCTGGCGAGAACCCTCACGCGGCTGCTCGTGGATTTCTATGCGAACGAGGCAATGCACCAGCGGGCGCTGGCCGATCCGGAGCACATTCACCTGCCTTTCGTGACGCGCCTGGCAAACGACCTCCTGCATAGCGGCCCGAGCACCGCGCTTTTCATGGTCGCGACCGGGATCGCGGTTCTCGTCGTGGACTTCCTCATCATCCGCGCCGTCTGGCGCGCAGTGAATGGAACCGCCAGCGCCGCAACCCCGCGTCCGCCGCAGCAGCCGGAATCGCAATCGCGCTGGCAGGGCTGGGATGTGTGGGTCATCGGGTTGAGCCTGACGGCGTTTGGTGCGCTGTGGCTGGACCGACTTTCGCGGGCGCAACTTTACCGGCCCTTCCAGTCTTTGGACATCGTGCTCCCCAGCGCACTGGCCACAGTGATCGTCCTCGCGGGCGCGGCGTTTCTTTGGATGCTGGCGAAGAATCTCAAGAGCACTTCCGGCTCCCGTTTCACATCTTGGAGGCGGCTATCGGGACAGGCAATCGTGCCCACCATCGCGATCGTCATCCTGCTGCGAGCCTGGGTGCTGCAGGCTTTTGTCATCCCCGTGAATTCCATGGCGCCAGAGCTGCCCGCGGGCAGCCGGGTGCTGGTCTGGAAGCTCACCCGGCAATTTGCGCCGGGCGACATCATCGCGCACAAGCACGGCGATCTGGTGTGGGTGAGCCGCGTGGTGCGCGAGGAGAAGGAGCAGCTCGTCTTGCAGCGCAACGAGTGGCCCGAGGAGAAGCTGCCGCGCGCGGATGTCATCGGCAAAGTGATCAGCGTGCTCTGGCGCGGATCAGGTGCGGTTGACCGGAGCAGGTATCCAAAGGCTGAGACCATCTCCGGGGCAAATGGGACCGTGCTCGTGCATCATGACAACGTGGATCTCCACTACGCTCTTTTCCACGCGAACGGCGCATGGTCCACTGTCGCCGACTCGCAGAATACCCATTCGTTGCTGTGGATGGAAACCGGCAGCATGAGGATCGCGAAGGGGCGGACATTCAGCTACCTCCGCAAGTCACTTTCACCCGACAGTCTCAACGTAAATGGTGAGGACTTCGACCTGCGGAAAGGCCGCGTCCTCGTTCTGCATGACGACGGCACGCTGGACCAGCTCGACATCGCTGTGACTCTGTCCGTCGCAAGGAATCCCGTCGCGCTTGGCGCTGTCATCGAAGGGATGAGCGACGCTGCGAACGGCAGGCTGCCAGCGGCGCAAACTCAGATGCGCAGCGCCATCGTGAGCACTCTCG
>JBDSAR010000718.1:0-2135 GCA_039922035.1 Chthoniobacteraceae bacterium | reverse complement strand
CCGGATGACTGCCGCCATCGGGCACCCGACGCTGCGCCTCATCCGCGTGCAGATCGGCGAACTCGAACTCAACGGTCTCGCCCCCGGCCACTGGCGCGAACTCGGCGCTGGCGAGCGCGCGCGCGTTTTCGCGGGGCGTCCGCGTTCCGAGGCAAAGGTGAACCGCGACGGCGCGAAGATCGCGAAGAACATACAGGAAGCGAAGGAAGGACGAAACGTGGCTGGCAATGTGATCCGCGCGGATTTTCTGGAGCGAAAGCGGATCGGCTGAGTGCGGGCGGCGAGGTTCGCAGGCGCGGGCGGAAGCCCTGGTTCGTGCCCTTCCGGCACGCCTGCGTGCGGACTTCCTCGTCAGACGGGGTACCAAAAGTCCGGATTCAGCGTCGGGAGCGCCAGAGTTGAACGCAGAGGCGCGGAGAAAATATGCGGGGACGCAGAGGAGTTTCCCTCTTTCCCCTCTGCGAAACTCATGCGCCTCCGCGCGTCTGCCTTGAAATTGGGCTTTCGGTACACACTCGCAGGGCATTTTCAGAACCCACTTCGCGTTTTTCGCACCTTCGCGGTCCCATTCTCATCCGAGCTTCAGCTCGAGCTGGTTGTCCTCCGCGAGCGCCCATGCCTCGATGCCGCGGCGGCGCAGGTCGGTTGCAAATTCCGCAGCGAAGCCATGCACGGTCAGCACGCGCTTTGGCTGCACGAGTTCGACGTAGCGGAGCAGTTCGTCGTAGTCCGCATGATCGCTGAGCGGAAATGCCTCGTCGCAGCGGGACCGGTATTTCGCGCTGGAATCGATCGCCCAGCCGGTGAGGATCGCCGTGCGTCGCGGACCGATTTTTTCCAGGTCGGCTGATTTCGCGGCATTCGGCGGGAAGACGATCACGTGGCCTTTCGCCTTCGATGCGCGGAATCGGACGCTGCCGTCCGGAAAATCCGGGCGCAAGTCACGGTGGATCGCTGTCATTTTCCACACGGCCTCGTGCAGCATCGGCGTGAGTCCCGCGTCGAGAATGATGCGCACGATCTCCTGCGCCTTGCCGAGAGAGTAACCGAGGAGCACGGGCACTGCGCCTGCATCGAGCGTCTCACGGCAGAATGCGACGACGCGCGCGGCGACCTCGGCGCGCGGCGGCATGCGATAGCGCGGCAGGCCGAATGTCGTTTCCATGATCAGCGTGTCCGCGCGACGCCATTCGCACGGCTCGGCGACGAGGCCGTGCGCGAGTTTGAAGTCGCCGGTGTAAAGGAGTGAGCCAGCATCCGTTTCAAAAAACAACTGAGCCGAGCCGAGGATGTGTCCTGCGGGGAGCAACGTCGCGTGACCACCGGCGAGTTTGCGCGGCTCGCCGAAGCTCGCGATGATCTCCGTGCGCCGGCCCGGCATCCGTTCGCGCATGAATCGCGCGGTCGCAGCGGTCATCAGCACTTCGCGATGGCGCGCGATGTGGTCGCCGTGCGCGTGCGAGACGAATGCGAGCGGCTTTCCGCGATGCGGATCAAGCCACAGGTCGTGCTCCGGCAGATGCAAGCCGCGCGTGTGGAGAATGGTGATCAAGCGCCGCACCTTCGCCGCAGTCTGCATCCAGCGCGAGCGCGGAGCGTGAAATGACAAACCGGTGGTTCAAGTGTTGGATATTGATCGTCATCCGCGCGCCGTGCATTTTCACCGATATGCCGGTCATCACTCCACGCAAGACGCTGCCGAACTACGACGCGATTATTGTGGGGAGCGGGGCGGCCGGCGGGATGTCGGCGTATGTGCTCACGAAGGCGGGGCTGAAGGTGCTCATGCTGGAGGCGGGGCGGAACTACGACCCGATCATGGAGACGCCGATGTTCCAGACGAATGCGGATGCGCCGCTGCGGGGGACGGCGACGCCGGACAAGCCCTTCGGATTTTTCGATGCGACGGTGAACGGCGGTTGGACGGTGCCGGGCGAACCTTACATGGTGAAGCGCGCGGGAGAGCAGGGCTGGCACGAAGCGAAGGACTGGAACGCGAAAGTGACGACGCAAAATTTCACCTGGTGGCGTCCACGGATGCTCGGCGGGCGGACGAATCACTGGGGGCGAATTTCGCTGCGCATGGGGCCGTATGATTTCAAACCGAAGTCGCGCGACGGGCTCGGGCTGGACTG
>JBDSAR010000717.1:0-4052 GCA_039922035.1 Chthoniobacteraceae bacterium | reverse complement strand
GGAGTATCAGGCCGGGCGCACGCCGAACCCGTGTGTGATGTGCAATGAGAAGGTGAAATTCGGAAACCTCTGGGGGAAGGCGAAGAGCATCGGCGCAGATTTCATCGCGACGGGGCACTATGCGATCGTGGAGCGTCGCGACGGTCACGCGGTGCTGCGCAAGGGGCGCGATCCGCGGAAGGATCAGTCGTATTTCCTCTTCTCGCTGCGCCAGCCGCAGCTCCTGCGCGCGCTGCTGCCGCTCGGCGGGATGGAGAAGACGGAGATTCGCGCCATCGCGCGGAAGCTCGGGCTGAAGGTCGCGGAGAAGCAGGACAGTCAGGAAATCTGCTTCGTGCCGGGGAATGACTACAAGGCGTTCCTGAAATCGCACATGGGCGAGGGGGAATTCCACCCCGGCGGGATTTTCGACAAAAGTGGGCGGCGCATCGCGGAGCACGACGGCATTGAGATGTTCACCATCGGCCAGCGCAAGGGGCTGCCGGGCGGTTCGCCAAAGCCGGTCTATGTGATTGATATAGACCCGGCGACGAGCAGCGTGATCGTGGGTGATGCGGAGGATCTCATCACGGAGGAATTCACGATGGACCACTGCACGTGGCACGGTGAGGCGCGCGAGCCTTTCGACGTGACGGTGAAGATCCGCTACGCGCATCCCGGCGCGGCCGCGACGGTTTTTCCCGGTGAAAATGGCGAGGCTCGCGTGCGGCTGCACGTCCCGGCGCGCGCGGTGACGCCAGGTCAGGCGGCGGTGTGCTATCGCGGTGATGAAGTCCTCGGCGGGGGCTGGATCACGCGGCAGAAGGTGGCCGACCGCAAGCCGGTGCTGGCCGAGCCGGAAGGCGATCTCGAAATGCTCACGGGCCTCGGTGCAGGCTGCGGTGCGAAGCGATAAGTCGGTTGCATGTGTGACGTGGTCATTTTGCTCAGCAATTTTCCCGACGCGGAAACGGCGCGCAAGGCGGTGCATGCGCTCGTGGAGGAGCGGCTCATCGCGTGCGGCAACCTGATCCCTGGCGTGGAATCCATCTACGAATGGAAGGGCGTGATGGAGACGACCGCGGAGGTGATGGTGGTCTGCAAGACGACCGCGTCGCGCGCGGATGACGCACAGGTGCGATTGCGCGCACTGCATCCGTACGAGGTGCCGGAGATTTTGCGGATTCCTGTGAGCGCGGGCTGGCCGGACTACCTTGCATGGGTCGAGGTGCAGACGGTGCCGCGCGGTTAGAGAGCCATGATTTTCCACACCAGCGCTCCGCTGCCGAGCGTGAGCCATGCGAAGCTCGCAGGTGCGCCCATGTTCGGGCGGGTGATGCAGCCGGGATTCAGGAAGCGGATGCCGCCAACGGTCTCATCCCGCGGGACGTGCGTGTGGCCGTGGAGGAAAATGTCGCACGCTGGAGGCTTCCTTGTCGGAATGTGTTCGAGATGGAAGTGCACTCCATCGAGTGTGAGGTCGAGCTTCAGCGGCCAGCGGGTCTCTGAATCGCAGTTGCCGCGGACGATCCGCACGGGGGCGATTTTTTCGAGGCTCACGAGGATTGCCGGTGAGCAAACGTCGCCGAGGTGCCAGATCTCATCCGCGCCACGGATGGCTGCGCAGACGCTCACGGGCAGGCGGTCGTGCGTGTCGGAGAGGACTGCGACTCGCATCGGCGGCTAGCGAACTGGTCCCTTGGGGATTTCGCGCCGCGCCTTTTCCTGCACGTCGAAGTTGTTCTTAATGACCTCGAAGACGCGTGCGCCGGGGATTGGCTTGTCGGTGAAGAGATCCAGATTCCCGTCGCGTCCGATGACGGCGATGAGAAAGTCGCCGCGCATTCCGTAGGCCGCCGCGACTGCCGCGCCGTTGTTCGTGAGCACAAAGGGGATGTCACTCGGCACGGTGCCGCCGCCGTCGGTGAGCGCTGCGACGAAGACTGCTCCGCGGCTCGCGCAGTCGTGATAGATATTCGCGAGGCTCTTCATCTGCGCGCGCAGCGCCTTCGTTTTTGCACTCTGTGCGATGACGAGCACCACGGGCTGCCCCCGCAGGCTTCCGAGGGAATTTTTCCCCGCTCCGCCAAAGGTGAACGACGGGGCGGGACGCACGACTCCGGCACTCATGACAGGCGCAAGTGCAGCGAGGAGCGCGAGCGCGGCAACGCGTGCGGACGAAAGGATGCGGCGCGCGGCCATCGTCAGACCTTCATGATGTCGGCCTCCTTCAAGGCGAAGCCGTCGTCCACTTTCTTCACAAAATCGTCGGTGAGCTTCTGCACGTCCTTCTCGTATTTCCCGAGATCGTCCTCGGTGATTGCGGCTTCCTTCTGCGCCTTCTTCAGCGCGTCCATGCCTTCGCGACGTGCGGAGCGGATTCGCACGCGCGTCTCCTCGGCGATGTTCTTGAGCGTCTTCACGAGGTCGCGGCGGCGCTCTTCGCTCAGTGCGGGAATCGGCAGGCGGATGATTTTTCCATCCACACTCGGCTGGATGCCGATGTTGGATTCCTTGATCGCCTTTTCGATCGCCTGCACCGTCGAGGCGTCGAACGGGCTGATGACGAGCAGGCGCGGCTCCGGCGAGGAAATGAGCGCGAGCTGCTTGAGCTTCATCATCGAGCCGTAGGCCTCCACCTCGATGCCCTCGACAAGCGTGGGAGAAGCCTTGCCGGTGCGCACGGTCGAAAATTCGTGAGCCATATACCCAGCGGCTTTCTCCATGCCTTCCTCGGTGTTCATCATGATTTCATCAGGGTCCATAGGTGGTGTGGGTTGGGGTTATTCGGGAGTGACGAGCGTGCCGATCTGCTCGCCGAGCACGACCTGTCGCAGCGCGCCGGCGGCGAAAAAATCGAACACCACGATGGGCATCCGGTTATCCTGGCAGAGGCTGAACGCGGTGGAATCCATGACATTCAGCCGCCGCTGCAGCGCTTCGCCATGGGTGATGCGGTCGAATTTTTTCGCGGTCGGATCCTTCATCGGATCCGCCGTGTAGATGCCGTCCACTTTCGTCGCCTTCAAAATCACATCCGCGCCGATTTCATTCGCGCGCAGCGCCGCGGCGGTGTCGGTGCTGAAGAACGGGTTCCCCGTGCCGGCGACGAAAATCACGATGCGTCCTTCTTCGAGCTGGCGCACCGCGCGGCGGCGGATGAAAGGCTCCGCCACCGAATCCATGCGGATCGCGGTGTGAACATGCGTGCGCACGCCGAGCGCCTCGATGGTGCTCTGCAGCGCGAGGCCATTGATCACCGTCGCGAGCATGCCCATGTAGTCCGCCGTCGTGCGTTCCATGCCGCGGTGGCTCGCGCTCAGCCCGCGCCAGATGTTGCCGCCGCCGATGACGATCCCGATTTCCACGCCCATCGAATGCACCATCTGGATGTCCTCCGCCATCCGCTGCGCGATTTCGGGCGCGATGGTCTCGTTGCTGCCAGGAATGCGCAGCGCCTCGCCGCTCAGTTTCAAAAGGATCCTGCGGAATTTCGGTTTGACGGTCTTGGTCGAGGTCTTCGGCATCGGGACGGGTAGGAAAGCGAAAGCGTTTCCGCAAGGGAAGGGGAAATGCTGCGGATGCTTCCCAGACATCCTTGCTGCGGCGGAATTTTTTTTCAGAACCGCAGATGAACGCAGATTTCCGCAGATGGAGTTCAGAAACAATCTGCGTTCATCCGTGTCTGTCTGCGGTTGAAAATCCCTGTCCTGCGACCGCGTTCATTTGGCGCATTCGCCGAGCCTGCGCTGCAGGAGCAGGTGGAAATTCCCGAGCGGGAATTCATCATCGTGCGCCAGCGCGAGCCACGCCTTCGGGTCGCTCTCGTCCGGCAGCGCTCCCGGCCTGAAACGCGAGCCGACATTCGGATGCACGTGCCGCCTCACGAGTTCGTGCGCCTCCAGCCACAGCGCGACGCGCGAGCACTCCGCGCCGGTCTTGTAGAGCGTGTGGAGTTCCGCATCGAGTGCGGCCATCGCGTCCGGCAGCGCATCCCAGCGGATTTCAAGATGGTTGTCGTGCCACAGCACGGCGTCACTTTGATGCAGCGCGCCGAAGAGGATCTGCCCGCC
>JBDSAR010000716.1:0-11906 GCA_039922035.1 Chthoniobacteraceae bacterium | reverse complement strand
GTCCGCGCAAGTCGGCTTCGGGAAGTTCGGCGTGAACGTGAACTCTGGCGGCCAGCCGATGCGGGTGCAAGGGAAGCCGGTCGAGTTTGGATTCGCGACGCACGCGCCGGCGATGCTCGCGTTCGATTTGCCGGAGGGAGTCGTCGCGTTTGAGTCCATGTGCGGGATCGACAATGGCGGCACAGATCAGGCCGCGGGCTCGGTGCAGTTCCTCGTGTTCAACGACGAACCGCCGAGGAAGCTGCTGAATCCCTCGGGTAACGAGGCAATCTCTCAGGTCCGCTACGGCCTCGACGCGGCGAAGAAGGCGATGGCGAATTTCACCACGCCCGCCGGGCTGAAGGCATCGCTCTTCGCCGCGGAGCCGATGATCCAGAATCCGACAAACATTGACATAGACCACCACGGCCGCGTGTGGGCGACCGAGTGCGTGGACTACCGCAAATACATGGACCTGCGTCCCGAGGGTGATCGCGTCGTGATCCTCGAGGACACCGACGGCGACGGGCTCGCGGACAAGGAGATCACTTTCTACCAAAGCCCCGAACTCACGAATCCGCTCGGCATCTGCGTCATCCCCGGCCCCGGCGGTGGCAAAAAAGGGCAGCGCGTGATCGTGAGCGCAGCGCCGAATGTGTGGCTGCTCACCGACACGGACGGCGACGACAAGGCCGACAAGGCGCAGGTGCTTTTCAAAATCGGCGGCGTGTGGAATTACGATCACCAGGTCCACGCATTCAGCTTCGGGCCGGACGGGAAATTCTATTTCAACGCGGGCAACTCGATCACCGAACTCACGTGGCCCGATGGCAAGATCGTGAAGGACGTGGCGGGCAACGAAATCACGAATCAGGGCAAACCGTACCGCCAGGGCATGGTGTTCCGCTGCGACATTGATCTCGAAAAGGGCGTGGCGAGCAATGTCGAGACGCTCGGCTGGAACTTCCGCAACAACTACGAGGTGGCCGTGGATTCGTTCGGCACGATGTGGCAGAGCGACAACGACGACGACGGCAACAAGGGCGTGCGCATCAACTACGTGATGGATTTCGGCAACTACGGCTACACCGACGAGGTGACCGGCGCGGGCTGGCGCACGAAGCGCACGAACATCGAGACGGAAATCCCAAAGATGCACTGGCACTTGAACGATCCCGGCACGATCCCGAACTTGCTCCAGACTGGCGCGGGCTCGCCCACCGGCATCCTCGTGAACGAAGGCACGCTGCTCGGCGCGCCGTTCACGAATCAGATCATCCACTGCGACGCCGGCCCGCGCACCGTGCGCGCATATCCCGTGAAGCCCGACGGCGCAGGCTACACCGCGGAGATGTTGGACATCCTCACCTCGACGGATTCGTGGTACCGCCCGAGCGACTGCGCGATTGGATCGGACGGCTCGCTCTTTGTCGCCGACTGGTATGATCCGGGCGTGGGCGGCCACGCGATGGGCGACCACGAGAAAGGTCAGATCATGGGCCGCATCTACACCGTCGCGCCCGAGGGTCACAAAATCGCCCCGCCCAAAGTGGACGTGAGCACACCGGACGGCGCAGTCGCCGCGCTGTCGTCGCCGAACCGCGTCACGCGTTCGCTCGGCTGGAGCGAACTGCACGCGATGGGTGCGAAGGCAGAGCCCGCGCTGCTCGGACTTTGGAAGAGCGAAAACCCGCGGCTGCGCGCGCGCGCCATCCAGATTCTCGCGCGCATCCCCGGCAGGGAGGCCGATTACATTTGGCAGGCCGCGCACGACAAAAGCCCGGACATCCGCGTGGTCGCCATCCGCATGGCGCGCGAGATTCCATTTACGTTCGCGCAGGATACTGCGGGCGGCATCGGCAGCCTGCTCATCATCGCCAGCGAATTGCTCGACGACCCGAGCCCGGAAGTCCGCCGCGAGGTCGCCATTGCGTTGCGCGGGCAAAAGAATCCCGCCGCCGCGCAATTCTGGGCCGTGCTCGCCCAGCATCATGACGGCAAGGACCGCTGGCTCCTGGAATCGCTCGGTACCGGCACCGTCGGCCACGAGGACGCGTGCTTCGACACATGGCTCGCCGAGATCGGCGACAAGTGGAACACGCCCGCGGGTCGCGACATCGTCTGGCGTGTGCGCGCGTCGAAGTCGCCCGAGTATCTCGCGAAAATTCTCGCCGACGAATCCGTCTCGGCGAACGAGAAGCCGCGCTTCCTGCGTGCGTTCGATTTTCTTCCGGCCACGCCGGAAAAGGAAATCGCACTGCTGAAACTCGCCACACTCGGATCAAAGAGCATCGAAGTCTCGCGCGAGGCGCTCGCGCGGCTCAAAGGCAGCAAGTCGCCCGAGATCGCGAAGCTCCTCACCGACACGCTCGCGAAGGCGAAAGGCACGCCCGCATTTGTCGAACTCGTCGCCGACTTCGGCGCAAAGGATCAGGGCCAGGCGCTGCTCGACACCGCGCTCGCCATCGGCAATGACCCCGCCGCCGTCGAGGCCGTGAAGCTCGTGCTCGAAGATCGCGAGAGCGATCCGATCGTCGCCACGGCGCTCGCCAGCCCGCGCGCCGCCGACGTCCTGAACCTCATGATCGCCACCGGCACGAAGCGCGGACTGAACCGCGTGCATGCCATCGTGACGAAACCCGAGGCCAAGCCTGAACTCCGCCGCGCCGCCTTGCAGGCGCTCGCCCGCACACAGGCCGGTGCCGAGTCACTCGTCGCCGCCGCGAAGTCCGGCACGCTCGCCGAGGAGCTGAAGCCAGTCGCCGCCAGCGCACTGCGCCTCGTGCAATACGCTTCGTTGAAAACGGACATTGATTCACTTTTCCCTGCGCCCGCCGCGATGGGCGGAAAGCCGCTCGCGCCGATCTCCGAACTCGTGAAGCTCAAGGGCGATGCCGCAAAGGGCCGCGCCATTTTCGAGCGCGCCGAGTCGTCGTGCATCATCTGCCATCGCGTGGATGACAAGGGCGTGGACTTCGGCCCCGCGCTCTCGGAGATCGGATCGAAGCTGCCGAAGGAGGCCATCTTTGACTCCATCATCAATCCGAATGCCGGACTGAGCATGGGCTTCGAGACCACACAGCTCACGCTGAAGAAAGGCGAAGGCAGCGGCATGGGCATCGTCCGCAGCGAGACGAACGACGATCTCGTCCTCGCGCTGCCCGGCGGCGCGACGCAGAAATTTGCGAAGAACGAAATCAAATCGCGCGACAAGCTCGCGACCTCGATGATGCCGAGCGGCCTCAGCCAGGCGCTCACGCAGGACGACCTCGTGAACCTCGTCGAATACCTCAGCACGCTGAGGAAAAAGTAGGCGAAGGCTGAACCTGCCTCGCAGAAGGCAACGCACAAGGCTTTTGAAAAGCCGCCACTGCGGCACCGTCTTTCGCTTGCCCGCGAAGTTTCCACACGACAGGCTCCACAGCACACGTCATGGCTGAATCACCTGATCCGAAGACATCGTCTGGGAAACCGCAGCCGTCGGCTGCGAAAATCAACTTCGTCACCAAAATCGGACGCATCTTCACCGCGCCGTTTGTCGCGGTGGGCCACATCGTCCGTGGCGGATCGAAGGTTGACGAGATCGTCGTCTATTCCGCACCACCCGCCTTTTTCCTGTGGGTCGTCATCGCCACGGGATTCCTGCTGCGGCTGCTCGTGCCGACGCACATCCTCACCGAGCAGGCCGGCGCGTGGATTTTCATCTTCGTCCTCGTCTATTTTCTCCTCGCCGTGCTCTACGACATGAGCCTCAAGAAGCTCGTGCTCTGCACGCTCGTCTTCGCGGTGCTGTGGCTCTTTGCAAAGTACGTGGAGAGCCTCCGCAACATCGCGATCCTCGGCCCCATCCTGCAGCACTTCAAGGATCTGAACCCGAAGTATGATCCCGGCACCGTGTCCGTGATTTGCTGGCTGCTGCTCATCCCGTGGATCGCTTCGATCTTCGAGATGGTTTTCAACCGCAAAAAGCAGTTCAGCCCGAATGAAATCGCGGAGTTCCATTTCGGCGAAGGCTCCGAGCTGACGGATCGCACCGGCCTGCGCTTCCAGACAAAATACCGCGATGTGCTCGAAACGCTGCTCGGCTTCGGTGGCGGCGACCTGCTCGCGGTGGACAATCACCAGCGCGTGATCAAGCGGTTCGAGAACATCGTCGGCCTCTGGTTCCACTGGGACAAGCTGGACCGCATCCTCCACCAGCGTGCCACGCTGCTCGAGGCCGAAGCCGGCCAGGAGCCGCCGCCCGAACTCCCGCCGGCACTCTAGCGCGCGACGCAGCCGCGGAAAAGACGCCGTTCGATGCAACGCCTGCTCCGGGATCACGCGACGCGCGTTCCGCTTTTGCTCATGGCACCGCGGGTGCGGAAAGTCCTCGGCCTCCCGCCGGGAAGCATCCGCGCGCTGCTCACGCTGATGACTGTCGGCTTCATCGTGGCGCAGACCGCGCGCGGCATCCGCGTGAGCCTGCTGTGGTTCGAGTCGCTCATGATCGTGCTCGCACACTACTTCGCACACCGGCGCTTCGTGCCGCTCTCGCCCAGCATGCGCGAGAGGCTGAAGACGGAGGATCTGCTCGAGGACGAGACGCATCCGCTGAATCTGCCGAAGCACTCGCTGCGCACGATCATCGTGCTGTCGTTCGTGGGCCTCGCGATCTATCTGGCGTTCAAGGGCCGCCTTCGCGATCCCGTGGCAGTGCCCGTGTTCATCAGCGTGGGCTCGTATTTTCTCGGCATCGGATTCGGCACCGTCGCGGCATGGTGGAACAAGGGGAAGCCCAGCAAAGGTGCGTCGTGGTTTGAGGATGTGAAGGCAATCATCACACTGCTCGCGGTCACGCTCGTGATCGTCGTGCAACTCTTCGGCTGGCAGCAGTCGCTCCCGTACGCCGACAAGCTCGAGGCGCTCCCGCTCGCGCTGATGCTCTTCTATTTCGGCTCGCGCTGAGCCTTCAGTTCAGCCAGCATAGCAGTCTTTCACGCAGAGTCTGCCGCGCCCGATAAAGCCGTGTCTCCACCGCCTTCGCCGTGCAGCCGAGAACCGCGGCGATGTCCGCGTGCGGGCGGTCCTCGTATTCGCTCATGAGCACGATGGCGCGCTGGTCCTCGGGGAGTTCGGAAATGGCGGTGCGGACGGCAGCGGCGCGTTCGCCCCGCTCGGCACTGGCGTCGGGCTGGGATGCGCCGTCGGGCAGATGCGTGGCGACCGTGCCACCGTCCGTGTCGGTGGGCGCATCGAGCGAGACAGTCGGGTGACGCTGCTGCCAGCGGTGGGCATTGCGGGCGAGATTGCCCGCAATGGTGTAAAGCCACGTGGCGAATTTCCCGCGCGTGTCGTAGCGGGCGCGCGCCTCGTAGATCCGCACGAAGGTCTCCTGCGCGAGGTCGAGCGCGGTGGCCTCGTTGCCGCAGAGGCGCGCCAGATAATTGGCGAGCGGCTGCTGCCAGCGCGCCATCAGTTCATTGAGCGCAAGGTCGTCGCCGTCGCGCAGCCGCATCATCGCCGCTGCGTCGGCTTCGTGGGAATCGCTCATGCCTCAGCGATGGTTGCGCATGTCGTGGCGCGCAGGCTTCGGCAGGCTGCGCCCGACGACCATCGTGCGGTAGCGCGCAGCCTGCTCCGGTGCCATGTGCGCGCTGATGGCAAAGGCCTGCTTCAGCGTCGCGACATGGCAGTCGGCCTCCGTGTTGCTCGCCTCGCGCACCGCGGTCTCCAGTTCCGGCGTCATCGTCGCGCTGTTCTGCAGCAATGTCGCCATGCACTCGCCCGACTTGGAAATGCGCTCGCACATTTCCATGCAGCGCGGCTCATACTCGGCCTGAAGCCTGGCCACGGCACGTGCCTGCTCATCGGTGAGGCGGAATTCCTTGCGCAGCCACGCGACGCTGTCGGCATCGCCGAGCATGCGGCGCGTGTCACGCGTCGCGAGACGGTAGCAGCCGAAATAGGTCGCCACCGCCACCGCTGCCAGCAGAATGAGGAGGGGCTTTTTCATCGCGCAACGGTGAGGCGCACATACGGGTCAATCGTGGCCACGTGCCGCTCCACGAGAGCCGCGCGCGCCTGCTCATTGGCACCCGTCGCGCGCAGCGAACCGATCGCCGCGCCGCCTCCCGCCGCGAGCATCAGCGCCACGGCTGCAAAGGCCGGGCGCCCCAGCGGTGCGAGCAGCCGCTCGAAAAATCGCGCCCATGCGACCTTCGCCGGAGCCTCCGCTCGTGCCTGAATGCGCTGCCAGACCTCGGCACCGAAGCGCGCGGGCACCGGGACATCGGGGAGTGACTCCTGGAGCAATTTGCGAAGTTGGGGATCGTCATTCATGGCGTGAGACAAACTCAGGCCGGGCGGGAGGTCGAGCACCCCGCCCGGCTGAATTGTGAGTCCGGGCGTTACTTCTTGTGGCAGGAACCGGCAGCCGCATCTGCGGCGGCGGTGCCGTGGCCGGCCGCGTGACCGGAGCCCATGCAGCAGCCGTGCGCCGGGGCCGTGGCCGCCTTTGCGTGGCAACTCATTTCAGCCGCAGGCTGAGGAGCGGCGGGTGCCGGAGCGCCGCTGCCGACCGGTTGGTCACCGACGGCAAAGAGGCTGGCGGCTCCGATGATGGCGGCGGTGGCGACGGCGAGGAGGATCTTGGTTTTCATTTGGTATTTGGTTTTTGAGGTTTGTTTTGCAGAGGCTCGTTGAAGTCCCCGCATTCCCTCACACACCGACCCGCGCCGAATCCCTCACAATATCTTTGCAGCCGCGCTGAATGACTTCATGGCTTCGTCGCCTTCACGCGCATGAACCGCTTCGACGCGGCGCTGATCGCCACGGGATCGCGCACTTTCAGCAAAGTGGAACTGTTCGTGATGACGGTCGCAGGCGACCATGTGAGCAGGTCGCCGGAGACCTCGATGCTCAGCGCCACATCCGAAGGCTGAAGGTAGCGTGCGATATTCATCGTGAGATATTTTTGTGCGCCGACGACCTCCACGACTGGCGACGTCGCGCCACTCACACACGGAAAGTCCGACGACAGGCCCAAGGCATATTTGATGAGGTCGGGAATGCCATCGCCACTGGAATTCAGCATCGGCGAAACGGTGCCGACCGTCACGGAGACGAAACCCGGGAGAAGTGCATCCACGTAGCTCCCTGCGTCGCTCGCAGTGTACGCGAAGCTGTCGTAGCCGACAAATCCGGGGTCCGGGAAATACGTGGCGATGGCCCCATTCAGCGCGACTGCGCCGTGGCTCGGCTGGCGGATGATGCGGCGCACCGGTGCTGTGCCACTCGCATTGAGCGTGAGCGAAGCGCTCTGCCCCGCAGGCACGATGAGCGAGGCATTCGCGACGACTGGCGCTGTGCGCGTGCTCGGGTCGCTGCTGCCGCCGCCGTTGTGACACGTGTAGCAGCTCACCTCGTAGCCGCGGTAGAATGTCTTCGTTCCAAATTTCGTGCTGAACGATCGATCCGTCGCCGCGCGCGAGAGCACCGTGCCGCGAAGGTCCGTGCCGTGGCACGCCTTGCACTGGGCATTGCCACCGCGCTCGACGATGTCGGGGTGATTGTTGATCCACGTCGCGCCGATCGTGTGCATCCCGTGCGGCCCGCCGCCTGTCGTGTTCGGCATCGAGGCGTGGCACGCCGTGCATTCCATGAGCGCGCCCACATGGCCCTGGAGCTGCACGCTCTGGATGTTGTCATTGCGATGCGCGGAGGGAAATTCCGCGTGCGTCGAGCCATGGCACGCCTCGCATTGCAGACCGCCATGTCCTTTGGAAAATCGGTAGAGCGATTTGCCGGGGGCAGGCGTGTCCGCGTTCGTCGCGAAGAGCGTGCTCACGGCGGCGCGGAGACTGCCATTTGTTTCGAGTGCGGACGTGTAGCGGATCTGCCCGTTGTTCTGCGTCGCGCTTCCCGTGTGGCAGCTCTGGCAGCCCGGTTCATCGAGCCAGCCCGTGCGGGTGAGCGCGCCCACCTGGCTCATCGTGCCGTGGCAGCTCTGGCATTGCATCGCCATCGAGCCATCTGGCGCGACCGCCGCACCCATCGCCCCGCGCAGGCAGCGAGTCGTCGAACCGGGATGGCACGTGTAGCACGC
This sequence comes from Chthoniobacteraceae bacterium, assembly GCA_039922035.1. Lineage (GTDB taxonomy): Bacteria > Verrucomicrobiota > Verrucomicrobiia > Chthoniobacterales > Chthoniobacteraceae > SXWH01. The sequence continues at coordinate 3,841 of JBDSAR010000716.1, read as the reverse complement.
GCTGCGGTTCGCGATGTTGTCGAGGATCAGTCCGTTCGCCGGATTCTTCACCGTCGCGTGCCTGGCGTGCATCGAGCGCGTGAGCGAATCCACGCCCGGCGCGCCCGCGGTGCCGAGCGCCTCGGACGAGTGGCATTTTGCGCAAAGGATCGGCGTGCCCGCGACCGTCACGGTTTTGAAAAGCCCGTCGGTGCGGAATCCGTTCGCCACGAGCGCAGCCTGATACGCCGGCTGGCCGATGTTCTTCTCGTCGTGCAGCCGCAGGATGTTCAGCCGGTAGTCGTGTCCCGGCACCGGATCATTCACCCAGCCCGCCAGCGGCATCGCCTCCGGCACCGAACCGGAGGCATGGCACGCACGGCAATCCATTTCGCTCGAGACCGGCAGCACGATGTCCGTCGTCGCGAGCGTCGTGCCGGTGCTGTTGCGCGCGGTGAGCCGCATCATCGGATACGCATTCTTCCGCCCCGCATCGTCCACCGGGATGATCGGGATGCCCAGCGCCTCGAACTCATTGAACGCCGCCACCCACGTGAGCGGCTGCGGCGTGTTCGCCGTTCCCGGCATTGCATTGCCCCCGAGCCCCGCATTCATCGGCAGCGCTGCGCCGTAACCTTTCGCGACATAGTCCCAGAAGTTCGATTTCCCCGCCGCCGTGCGGTTGATTGATCCATCCGGGTCCGCGATCGCCTGATACGTCAAAGTGATCCCGGCGGGTGCCAGCACCAGCTTGCCCGTGCCGTCAATAAGCTGCGCATCCACCGTGTTGAACGGTGGAAGGATCGTGAAGATGGAATAGTCATCGTCCATGCAGTGCATGCCGAGATTGTTCCACCCGATGAGCGTCCACTGCCCGTTCCCCGCGAACGACGCGGAATGAAGTGCGACTGTCAGCGCGATCCACAGCGCGCCTCGGATGATTACGATGGGGTTCATAATGCAACCTCACCCACACACATGAAGGGCCGCTGAAAACGCGGTGAAGTTTTGTTAAGGCTCAGCCACCACCCGCTTCATTCCCTGCCGGACGGTTGACCTGTCGGCCGCGCGGCTGCCAGCGCCAGGCGTGCCATCGCCGATGCCGCCCGAAAATTCACCGGTCACCCTCATTCCTCGCTGCGGCGGCGGAGGCCCGATGCGCTGACGGGCGCAGGCTGAAGGATGCGCCGCGCGCTGTTCAGCGCGTCGTCAATGTTCGCGCAGAAATGGTCTATGCCGATGCGATCCGCGAGGCCGGATTCGAGCATCACTTTCATCGGCTGTGGCTGGATCGCGGTGACGAGCACGGTCACGCCGTCGCGGTGCATTTTCTCCCACGCGACTTCGAGCGCCTTCATGCCGGTCGCGTCCATCATCGGCACGTGGCGCATGCGCAGGATGATGATGCGCGGCTTGCCCGTGTGTGCGCGCAAGGCGAATTCCAGTTTCTCCGCGGCGGCGAAAAAGAGCGGGCCCTCGAAGCGAAACAGCACCACGCCGGGCGGCACGTCCTTGCCGCGCACCGTGTTTTCGCCGCCCTGCTCGTTGTCGTTTTCCGCGGTGAGCAGGCGCACTTGCGTCACGCTCTCCATGCGGCGGAGGAAAAGCACCGCGGCAATGAGCAGCCCACCGCCGACGCCGATGGTCAGATCGAAAAGAACCGTCAGCGCGAATGCCGAAACCAGCACGCCGAAGTCCGTTCGCGACGCGCGCCACATTTCCCCGAACGTATCCCATTCACCCATCCGCAGCGCGACGCCGATGAGCACTGCGGACAGTGCAGCGAGCGGGATGTGTCCGGCGAGCTTGGCCGCCGCGAGGACGAACACGAGCAGCACCAGCGCATGCACGATCCCCGCGACGGGCGTGCGCGCGCCGCAGCGGATATTGGCCGCGGTGCGCGCGATCGCACCGGTCACTGCGAAGCCGCCGATGAGCGGCGTGCAGAGGTTCGCGATGCCCTGGCCGAGCAGTTCCTGATTCGAGTCATGCCGCGTGTCCGCCATGCCGTCGGCGACGGTCGCGGAGAGCAGGCTCTCGATGCCGCCGAGTGCGGCGATGGTGAATGCGGGCGCGATGAGTTCCCGGATCTGTTCCAGCGAGACCGGCGGAAAATGAAACCCCGGAAGCCCGGAGGGGATCCCGCCGAACTTTGACGCAATCGTCGCGACCGGCCAGCCGAGCCACGAGACGAGCGCAGTCGTCACCACGACTGCCACGAGCGACGCGGGCACTTTGCGCGTCCACTTTGGCCAGAAAATCCCGATGAGCAGTGCGAGCGCGCCGATGCCCGCCGTGTGCCAGTTCACGCCTTGCGCGTGGCGGATGATTTCCATCAGCAGCGCGGGCGCGTGCTCGGTGCGGGGCAGCGTGAGGCCGAGAAATTCCGGCACCTGCCCGAGGAAAATGATCACTGCGATGCCGGAGGTGAATCCTGCGATGACGGGGAACGGGATGTACTTCAGCAGCCCGCCGAGCTTGAAGACACCCATGAGCACGAGCATTGCGCCCGCCATCATCGTCGCGAGCGCGAGGCCGTTGTAGCCGTGCGCCGCCGTCACCGCCGCGAGCACGGGCACGAAGGCACCCGTCGGCCCGCCGACCTGGTGGCGCGAACCACCGAGCAGCGAGATGAGCAGCCCGCCGACGATCGCCGACCACAGCCCCTGCCCCGGCGTCACGCCCGACGCGATGCCGAACCCAATCGCCAGCGGCAGCGCGATGATGCCGACCGTGAGCCCTGCGCTCAGATCGCTCAAAAAATCCGCGACCCGATATCCGCGCAGCAGGCGCACGAATTTGGGATGAAAGAACGGCCTGGATTCAGACTTCACGCCAGCACCCTACACCCCACGGCAAACTGCGGCTAGCTTCCCTTGTGCTCCACGGGCACGAGCGGACGGCTTTTTTCCGGGAGATCGGGATCGAGGAAGCCGAGGGCGTGCGGGGGCTTGATCACGCGGACTCCGGCGCGCTTCTGCTCCTCGGCGAACTTCTCATGGACTTCGTGCATTTTCGTCCAGTGCATCTTCGGACGGAAGTGATGCTCGGCGTGATAGCCGTTGTTGAACCAGATGAGATTGTAGAGCCGGTGATAGCTGCTCACGCCCCACGCGATCGGCACGTCGGGGTTGCCGCCGTAGTGGCGGTAGAAGCCGTTCAGGTAGGAGAGGCAGTGGCCGAAATACCAAAACGGCAGATAGAAGCAGAGCATGAAGCGCCAGTTCAGGATGAAGCCCGTGGCGAGCAGCGCGACGAATGAGAAAATCTCGATCAGGCCAAAGCGGGCGTCGGAGGGATTCTTGCGTTTCAGTTCCTTGTAGATCGCCTTCGGGTCATCGCGGAAGAAGCTGAGGAAGGTGTAGCTCCAGGCGTTCTCGGCTTCGCCGTCCTTGCCGAAGCGGTAAATGGAGAGCCAGTCAATGGTCTCGCCCTTCTCGTCCTTGCGGTCACTGTTACCCTTGTGGTGCTGCTGGTGGACGCACTCGTAGAACTGCTGCGAGAAGCCGATGGTGACGGACTCCAGCCAGCTAAATGCGCGATTCAGAATCGGCGAGGTGAAGTAGGCGTTGTGGAGAAAATTGTGGGAGATGCCGTTGATATTCCAGGAGATGCTGATGGAGAAAAGCAGCCCGCACACGAGGACAGCCCACCACGGCATCACGGGGAAAAAGATGAAGGCAGTGACAAGGCAAGCCGCATGGAAAATACCCGCAAGCACGGGAATGGCGTCGGTCTTCGAGTAGGCGAAAATTTTCACGCGCGGAGACTACGCGGCAATGTGCGTGCTTCAAGCGGCGATGATGCACCCCGCCAAGCAAAACCACGGACACCATGCGATGCACAGTGTCCGTGGCTCGGG